>JBCCSU010000072.1:0-18236 GCA_039199635.1 Bacteroidota bacterium
TAACAATCTTATACAGTCTTTATTAATTGATTTTCCGAATAGAACGCTGCATAAGGTATAAGTTGCAGTTGATCAAATGAAACCAAAAAATTGATAGTTTCTTTACCAATGGCGAGTGGTTCCAGTTGTGCAATCTGATATTTTTCTGCAGACTGGTCTATCCTTTTGAGTTCTGCTCGGTTCCCGGAAATCCAATTAGTCTTAATATTTTTTAGGCTGTCTTTTTTTGAAACATCAATTTCAGTCTCTTTTTTACGATGGTCACATTCAGGGCCGCAATACTTAAATAAAACAATTGTGGTAAACAAAGGAATGACTGTCAACTTCAGGTTCTTATGCACCTTAAGCTTTCGAATCGAATCTGATTTTGGGGCTCTTCTCACCTCCATAATCTATCCTGAAAGTTTAAAAGAAAGGATTCATAGATATTTAAAATAAAAGAATAATTAGTTGGTATTTTGGTCATATATCCACTCTTAAGATAATCCTCTTTTCACTTGTTAGGCTGATTTCTGGAGATCTATGTACGATACCTTTTACGGATTGTAGTTGACCAGGTAGTTCTCCTTTTAAAATACCTACATGTCCTGTTCCCATGCGTTGAACTCTATTTGGATCAGCAATGATACATTCATTTGTGGTACCTAGCGCTTGTCGATTGACTGCATCTTCTGGGAGCCACTCTGTACCAGGGCCGTAATATGTGCTAAACAACCTAAGGCGATAACCATCTACGTGAAACTTAGTACAAGCATTGTTAGTTACGAGTTTAAGATGAAACACTCCACTACCATCCTTAGAAAACTTGAGGAAATCTGAAGAAATTCGTTCTACGTCCTGCCAAAATATATCACCTTCTAATTTTTCACTTTTATCCCATAAAGCACGTGCTAGATTTAATTTTTCATGAAGTGTTTCTCGATTTACTTGAAATTGGATCGCCTTTAATTGTGTTGATAATATGCTTTCCAAGTAACGAGTGATTTCAAGTTTTACAGGGCGCCTCCAGCAAAAGAGATTGATGTTTTCTTGAAGGATTTCTGAACGAGATGCCCAATCTTCGCTCAAGAACTGCCCAGAGGCACTTTTTGCTGATTTGAAAAAAGGGAACGCATTCAGAATACTCATACTTTACTAAGATTTAGGTAGTGATTTTGCAACATGTTGTTTGATTCTAATCCAATTGACCACATGAGCAATAGCTACTGATGTAGCTCCGATACTGGAGAAGAAAACCTCTTGCCAGTCTGCCTGTGCAAAACGTCCTAATGTAATGAACAAAAAACCATAGCCCACAATCACTAATGGTAATGGATCCTTATGTTGCCGGGTATATCCACGAAATAAAGCCAAAGATGCCAAGATAATACTTATAATAATCAGGCTATATTCTATCATTGCGTTGGTTAGGAATTGTAACCCAGCTAAAGGTAGAAGGCTAATTAAAACTGGAGTTAAAGCGCAGTGAATGGCACATATGGCAGAGGAACAAAATCCAATAAAATCCATATGCAGCGCCATAAAATTATTTTTCATAATACACTTTTATCTTTAGTGTAAATATAAAGATATCTCTATTCACTGCAACGTTGTTGCATTTACAACGTTTGATAAATAGTTATTAACAAGGTTGTTTTAATAAGTAAAATTAATTGCTTATTACAAGAAGAGGAATACATTTGTTCTGGAAGTATGCTCAGTACCCAATCATTAATTTTTGCGTATGATCAGGAGAATACGTTCTCGTTTCCAGACATATCGCTGGAAGATGGAGAAGATCTATTGATTTTAGGGCCATCAGGTATCGGGAAGACTACGCTTCTTCACTTATTAGCAGGTTTATTATTGCCTGACACCGGACAGGTGGAACTTATGGGAACGGTACTTCATAAACTTCCTACAAGACAGCTGGATAAGTTTCGAGGGGCGCATATCGGGTTAGTTTTTCAAAGGCCTCACTTTATTCGTTCACTCTCACTGCAAGAAAACCTGGCTTTAGTACAGTATTTAGCGGGTAAGAAGCAAGATCGAAATAGAGGACGTGAAATATTAAGAAGTCTGGATATCGAGGACAAGCGTCACAAACGTCCACACTCATTAAGTCAGGGGGAACAGCAAAGAGCTACCATAGCCATGGCTGTTTTGAACAACCCGCAGCTTATCCTGGCTGATGAACCCACAGCAAGTCTGGACGATGAAAATTGTAAAAATGTTGTCACTCTACTGAAAGACCAGGCCAAGGCAACAGGTGCTCAATTGGTTATTATAACCCATGACAAGCGATTAAAAGCTCATTTTAAAAACTGTATAACGCTTTGAATATAACTATTTTAAGCTATCGGAATATGATTGATCGGCCTCTCAGTACGCTGCTGAGCTTGCTGTTGATGACGTTAGGGGTAGGCATAATTTCATTGCTTCTTCAGATCAATCATCATATTGAGCAGCAAATGGAAAATAATATCAGGGGTATTGATATGGTGGTAGGCGCTAAAGGTAGCCCGCTACAACTTATTCTATCATCCGTTTACCACATTGATGCGCCAACTGGAAACATTTTACTGAGCGAGGCTGAGCAGCTACGTAAAAACCCTTTAGTAGATTATGGCATTCCGCTTTCATTCGGAGATTCGTACCGCGGTTACCGCATTGTAGGTACTAATGATTCTTATGCTAACCTTTATAATGCATCATTAGCTGAAGGTAAGCTTTGGTCAGCTACGTTGGAAGTTACCGTAGGTGCCTCAGCCGCCCAAAACCTAGGGTTGAAGATAGGAGATACCTTTACCGGAGCTCATGGCCTGGCAGAGGGAGGTGAAACCCATGAAGATCATATCTACAAGGTGGTGGGAATATTCAATCCTGCTAACTCGGTGATTGATCAACTCATACTTACAGCGACAGAGAGTGTGTGGTCTGTACATGATCACGAGGAAGAGCACTCCACGCCAGAGGACCACGAACATGGAGATGAGCCCAAGCATGAACATGATCACGAAGATGAACATCATTCAGATCATGATGAGCCATCGGAGGAAAATAAAGATCGGCAAATCACAACTATGTTGGTAAAGTTTAAAAGCCCCATGGGTATGGTACGGTTGCCCCGCATGGTGAACGAGAATACTAATATGCAGGCCGCAGTACCGGTATATGAGATCCAGCGCTTGTTTAATTTACTGGGCGTGGGGGTAAATGCAATGCAGGCCATTGCTATTGCTATAATGATCGTCTCAGGGCTTAGTGTATTTCTTAGTCTTTATCGAGCTTTACGCGACCGGCAATATGAGATGGCACTTATGCGGACTTACGGGGCAACGCGTTGGAAGTTAGCCTGGCTTATTGTCCAGGAAGGATTGCTTCTCACATCATTTGGCTTCATTTTTGGAATGGTATTGAGTAGAATAGGTATTTTTGTTCTTTCTATGATAACGGAAGCTAATTATCATTATACATTCTCAGGGTGGACCTGGCTCACTCAGGAATGGTGGCTGCTCGCTACTGCTTTAGTAGTAGGGCTGTTAGCCTCTTTGATTCCTGCTATTCGTGTTTTTCACATAAACATTTCCCAAAAATTAGCCCATGCGTAAGCTGTTTTTTCTTTGTCTGTTTCTCATTTCTGCCGCTGCTCAGTCTCAAACAGAAATTAGCTGGAGCACGCTTGATGACGTAACTTTTACGGATAAGTACAGTGAGGAAGCACAGGGTTATTACTATTATCCCCAATTTGGCAAAAGCGTTAAAGAGCTGGAGGGAAAGCAGGTATTTCTGAAAGGTTATATGTTGGTTATAGATCCCTCTCAAAATATCTACATCCTCTCACGTTACCCTTATGCTTCCTGTTTCTTTTGTGGTAGCGGGGGCCCGGAGTCCATTGTAGAGTTACAACTGAAGCCCAAGCACCCCAAGTTTAAAATGGATCAAATAGTGACTATTTCAGGAACACTCGTATTGAACTATGATGATATCTATCAGTGCAATTACATACTCGGGGATGCTGAAATTTATAAAAAATAAAGCCGATTTAGCGTTAGGCCATTATGTCTTCCTTGGTGGCGTGAACCCGGACAGCGGGTTGAGATAATTGATAAAATCTTAATCGTAAAATAAAATCACCGATCAGATCCAAATTTCGATACTGAGAGCACTGCTTTAATGGTTTTGGCTAAACCGTCACATCAATTATTAATTCAATACCATGTTTTCATTCGAAATAATTTTAAATTGGCATTGATTACATAAAACAGATTTATTCCCATTAACAGACCTCATATATGCTGCAGAAAAAATTTGATAAGGTTGTCAAACGTTATTTTCCTGACGCCAAAGACGCGAAAGATACATCTATTCATTATTTGGGTAGAATGCAAATTGAGCATGAATTAGATATTTCACGCGTATTGATGGCCACCTCGGTATGTTCTGATGATATTAACGTACCCTCTACTACTTTTTTTAATGTATTGTTCGGTCCGTTCATTATGGGCGGTTTAGGTGGATTGCCCTTTGCCGGACAAACTGGCATGACAGCTTTTGCTCATCATATCCCTGATGAAGGAAGTGCATTCATTTTTTATGGCCCTCATATTGGTATTACACTAGATGGTGAACTTGGAAAAATGTACCGACCAAGGCAGGAGGAAACAGGCAATTCTTGTGGTGCACTTATGCTCGCCTTAAGTAGGTTTCAAGATAGTAAATATAAGCCCGTATTGAATGATGACGACTACCAGCAAATGAAGCTTGAGGAGAGCTTGTTGCCTTACAGAGAGCAAATATTAGAAAGTAATAATCAAGCAAAAGCTATAACTGAAGCTGCATATGATATCATTAACAAAAAAATCCATAAACACATTGAAAACTGTAAAGATGAATTTCATGTGAATAAGATCACGCTTCTAGGGGGTATTATAATCAATACGGATTATGGGTTAGACGATTATTTTGATTCAAGGAACTTTGAGGTCATTGATCTTAGGAGTTTGTGATAGGCTAGTGTTATCTTTATTGCCGGTCATTTCAATCCTCAAATGATCAATAGAGTTCTCAATACTGTTAGGTTCATAGTGAGCTGGGAATAGACAAAAGCAAATTAGATTGCTCATTGCCAACTGCCGATTTTAAATCAAGGGGGCGAAAATAGGTTTAACCGTCAATTGATATATTGCAGTCTTATCAATACCCGGCAGCCTGTCCATCCTTACGACTCTCGGAGGCACCGTGATAGACTTTGTTTTCATCGTTCCACATAATGGCCTGATAGCCACCATAAACACCTCGGGCCGTCCCTATTCTATGGCCCTTGTCCATGAGTCCACGGATTGTAGAGTAGGGAATACCGGATTCAGTACGTACCATTCCTGTGTTTTCGGTGGTTCTGCCCATAGGGCTTGCCCCACCGGTGTGGTCCCATCGTGGGGCATCCCCGGCTTCTTGTAGATTCATATCAAAATCGACCAAGTTCATGACAATTTGCGTATGGCCCATGGGCTGAAAGTCCCCGCCCATGACCCCAAAGCTCACGTAGGGCTTACCATCTTTGGTGATAAAAGCAGGAATAATGGTGTGAAAAGGTCGCTTTCCAGGCTCGTAGGTATTTGCTTGGCCGCGCTTAAGGCTGAATAACTCACCGCGATCTTGGAGCATAAAGCCTAGTTTAGGCGGTACCATGCCAGAACCCATGCCACGGTAATTACTTTGTATCAAGGAGATCATCGTGCCTTCACTATCTGCTACGGTCATGTATATGGTCTCACCGGCTGAGATTTCACCGGCTGAATATCTTCCTGCTCTGGAGCCTATCTGATTTCTTCTGTTGTCAGCATAACTATCGGATAATAATTGTTCAACCGGCACATCAAAAAAATCCATATCGGCATAATATTTTGCACGATCTTCGAAAGCAAGCTTTTTAGCTTCCGTGAAAAGGTGAAGGTGTTCTGTGCTTCCAAATTCGATACCTGAAAAATCGAACCCTTCCAATATCTGTAACATTTGTAAAGCAGCAATGCCCTGACCGTTAGGAGGTAGCTCCCAAACGTCATATCCTCTGTAGTTAACCGATACCGGTTCTACCCATTCAGACTTGTGTGAAGCAAGGTCTTTGGCTGAAAGAAAGCCGCCTTGTTCTTTGATGAACTTTTCTATGGTTTTGGCGATATCTCCTTTATAGAAGGCATCTCTACCACTATTAGCAATTTTCCGATACGTATTGGCTAAATAGGGGTTTCTGTAGATTCCACCTTCATTAGGTAGTTTACCGCCATTTTGTGATCGGTAGGTGTCTTCAATATTTGGAAAACCTCTTGACTCGTAAAAAGGTATCGACCGCTGCATATACCAGGCGATGAGTTCAGTTAACGGAAAGCCTTTTTCTGCATAGTCGATGGCCGGAGCCAGAATTTCTTTCATTGGTTTTGAACCAAATTTCTGGTGCAATTCAAACCATCCATCCACTGCTCCGGGAACACTCACAGGGAGTGGTCCGTGAGAGGGAATTTTGCTCATCCCTTCTTTTTCAAAATACTCCAAAGTAAGCTTTTCAGGCGAACGGCCGCTGGCATTGAGTCCATAGAGTTTTTTAGTTTTACCATCCCATACTATTGCGAAAAGGTCACCTCCAATACCACAACCTGTGGGCTCCATCAGACCAAGCGCAGCATTTGCACCAATAGCAGCATCTATGGCGTTACCACCACTCTTAAGTATATCCAGCCCAATTTGAGTGGCTAGAGGGTGGCTGGTAGCTACCATACCGTTTTGACCCAATACCTCCGAACGGGTAGCGAAAGGCTCACCGGTAACACGATCTTGACCTATAGAATAGTGTACCGTAAGACCAAGCAATAGATAAGAGAAAAGTGATTTCATATGTAGCATATTTTATTGAAGTACTTTAAGCCATAAATCCATGACCATTAAAGTTAACCCGAAAAGTTCAATGAATTCTCCTACTGAGAGACGATTTATAAAAGGATCGAAGCTCTATTAGCCCAATCAATAATACTTTGCTGTAGCTATTTCTTATGCTTTTTTGTGGAGTGGAATTGGGTTAAAAGCCACCATATTTTTTCCCTTAGGGCTGAATTCCACATCTATTCGTCCTAAATTGATCCCTGCCCAGCCTACCTGATTAATCGTTGTGGTAAAGCCTTGATGGTTTGTCAGCAAGAGGGGTTCCTCCATAAAAGTGTGGGTATGTCCGCCTAAAATGATATCAATTTCACTCACTTCCTGAGCCAGAATTTTATCTGATATATTGGAGGATTCGCCATAATCGTATCCCAAATGTGAAAGACAAATGATCAGGTCACATTGTTTTCCTTTAAGCTCCTGCACCATTTCACGAGAAACCGCCACAGGATCTTGATAGAGGGTGTTTCCGTACATCGTTGAATTTACTAAACCTTCCAATTCAATTCCCAAGCCAAATACGCCAATGCTCAATGCGTCTTTTTCAAAAATCTGGTAGGGTTGAACCTGGTCTTTGAGGGTATTTTTTGAAAAATCATAATTGGCGCTCAGATAGGGAAAACCAGCGAATTGCATTGCGTAGTTGAGTCCGTCCAGTCCATTATCAAATTCATGGTTACCTATGGTGGTAGCATCATATCCCATTTCACTCATAAGTTTTAACTCCAGCTCACCTCCAAACATATTGAAATAGGGAGTACCCTGAAATACATCCCCGACATCCAGCAATAACACATTCTTTTCTTCTGACCTTATCTTCCGTATAGCGCTGGCACGGGCTGACATTCCACCCAATCCTTCATATCGGCCTTCTGTAAAGGGGTCTATGTGGGAGTGCATATCATTAGTGTGGAGAATAGTGAGTTTTTTCCCGGTCAGATCTGACTGGCAGTTGCTTAAGAGGAGTGGAGAAACGGCTAATGAAGTAGAAGCCGCCATTGATCTCATTATGAATTGTCTTCTTTTCATATGCTGTCTACAGTTATCAAGTTCAGCACTTTGGCTTTTATGGAATCGCCTCTGCTGGTTCTTTGCCTTATTTCCAACTCGATCATATCTCGCAACTTAACAGGAGCTACATCTATTCGGTTAAGTGACATTAACATATTAAAACCACTTCCACCATTCGCCAGATAATCGCTAATAGACAAAGTATAATTTCTTTGAGGGTCTATGGTTTTGTTATCCACCAGAATGTTATCGACCCCTGCCTCAGTTACGTTAAAACTGACGGGCCAAATCATACTCCTACCAGATTGACTGATGAACTCTATGACTCGGGTTAAACTATCGCCAGGGATTTCCAATAAAACCATCTCATTTTCAAAAGGCATTACCTGATATACCTCCCCGAGTGTAATCGGTCCTTCATTGATAGCTGCCCTAAGTCCACCGTGATGGTTCATTATAGCTACGTCTACTTCCGTTTCAAAAGAGGAGATGGATTGTTCTCTCAGTAATCTGGTTACGAATGTGCCCAGTGATGACTCGTACTTACCCTTAGTAGTTAGATCATGAGCGGCATAGCCAATAACCTCATTCATAGTAGAATCTAATCTTTCCCGAAAAGGTATAATGATGTTTTCTATATTGTCTAAACTACCCACCGTTGAATCAATTTCAACCGCAGCAGACGAAAACGATAGATTATATTCGACCGGCGTTGTGCAGGATATTATTAAAATGAAGAAATAAACCAGGCCGGAACTTACATTAAAGTGTATTCTTGATTTCATTTTAGGTCATACCTGTCTTTTATTTAGGTTAAGTTAAGGGCAAATTCCGGTTAGAAATAGTTTTTGAGGCTCTTAAGTGAAAATTTCACATTCAGTTAATATTACTGATTTAACTGTTAACGCTTAGGCAAAGCGTTTACCAGAACTTGTTTTCCAGCATAGAAATTAGAGACATGCCCGCCGCGGCTCCTGAGATGAAAACATTCCACTCCCGATGTCTAATACCGATAATATTCAAGAAGAGAAAAGCAACACTAACAATAACCAGAACCACTAGCAGCTGGCCGAGTTCAATACCAAGATTAAAACCTAAAAGCGGTACTACCACTGAAGAATCGCCAAAAAGCAGCGCTTTAAAGTAATTAGAGAAATCCATTCCGTGAATAAACCCGAAGAACAGTGCCATCACATAGTTTCTATTCATTTTCGCCGGAGTCTCTTTTAAATCAGGGCTGGATACGTTATGAAAAGCGGTGAGAAATATGGTCGCGGGAATAAGAAACTTAATGATGTGAGAAGGAATGGAAAAGGTGCCAAATGAGACGAGTGCTAGCGTTACACTATGCCCAATGGTGAATGCCGTTACTAAAACTAGAATGTTTCTCCATTGCTGGATCTTATAAACTGCGCAAAGCGCCACCAGAAAGAGTATGTGATCATACCCGGCCAGATTGGAAATATGCTCAAAACCTAATTGTAGATAAAAAGGAAATGGGTGCATATTAGAAGGTTAAGGTATGAGAGGTGGTTTTTTTGTTTAACATCAGACTTTTAGATTCACCATCTACATGGAGGTAGACAATGTTATTTTGATCAAAGAAAAGATCGGTGAAAACCGCATTTTTAATTTCTAGTGCTTTCAGCGGTGAAGGTTGCCGATGCTCAAAAAAGAGACCTAAAGCCACATTATCTCCTTCACCACTGAGCTTTTTATGCTCAATTTTTAGGTTTACAGCGCTTCCGTTCACCTTAACGTAAAAAAATTCATTCAGGTAATCCAATAAAAGCCGATTTGCGTTAGGAGATTCATCGGGCTGACAAAAGGCCAGTTCGTTACTTTTTGGGTCGAACACCAACGCTTCGTTCACGTCCATTAAGAAGAGCTTGAGATTGATTGTTAGTAGTTGCTTACTGCTGGTGTATTCAATTTCGCAGAGAGATAACCTTAAAGGGTGCGCTTCCAGCCGAGCTGGCTTTGTGAATAGAACTAACAAAAGGCACAGCCCGTAAACGGTCTTCAATCTCACAACTTAAGATATGTCCTCAGACTGTATTTGCTCTGCCACAGCTTGCACTTCTTTGAAAACACGGATCAAATTGCCGCCCCATATTTTTTTGATCTGCTCTTCGGTATACCCACGTTTTACCAGTTCAATAGTGATATTCATTACTTCACTAGCATCGAAAACACCCTCAATACCTCCGCCTCCATCGAAATCACAGCCGATTCCTACGTGGTCAATTCCTGCTACTTTAACGATATGGTCGATGTGATCCACTACATGTTCAACCGTCGCAGGCGGGACAGGGTACTTTTCGTCTAATTCGTTAAATGCCTGGCGCAGTGCCGCTCTCTCTTCTCGTGTCATTTCGCCCGCAGGTTTTCGGCTGGCTCTCAGCGCTGCTACGGCAGAATCTCGTTCGGGATTAGCCGGTGCTTCGCGCAAGTAGTTGGCCAGCATAGTCAGTTGTACAACTCCTCCATTTTTCGCCATCAACTTTAGCATTTCATCGGTCATATTCCGCTGATGATCGGTAACCGCCCGCGCATTAGAATGACTGGCAATTATTGGCGCTTTGGATAACGCAATAGCATCATAAAATACGCTATCGTTACCATGGGAAACATCTACCATAATGCCGAGACGATTCATTTCTTTAACTACTTCTGTTCCAAAATCACTGATGCCACCATGCTCCGTTCCGTCAGGATCGGTGGCGGAATCAGCTATATCATTGTTTGATGAATGTACCAAAGTGATATAACGCACTCCTTTTTCAAAGTATAGCTCTACGTTAGAGATGTCCTTCCCAATGGGGTAGCCATTTTCAATACCTATGTAAATGGCACGTTTACCTGCTTCTTCTAAGGTATACGCATCATCAGGATTTAGTGCCAACCCCACAATATCTGAATTCTTCTCCGTAGAAGTTCTAATGGAATCGATCATCTGAAGGCAAAGGGTTTTTGCGCGTGTATTGCCGTCATCATCACGGATATCTTGTGCTACAAAGGCAGCGAAAAATATGGCATCGAGCCCACCCTCTTTCATCCTTGGGTAATCCACCTTAGAACCTGTTTCATTGGGATCGTGCCGTTCAGCCATATCAAAACCGGGCTCTATCATGCGTAATGGGGTATCGGCATGCGTGTCGACCGTAAGCACGCGATTGTGGATTTCAAGAGCTCTTTTGGTAAGTTCTTCTTCGGTTTCTGTATTAGTATCAGTACTAGTGGTTTGTGTATTACAACCACTAATAAGTAATATGATCATGAAAAAGGAAGGCCAGGCTTGACTAAGCTTACGCATTATAGTTATTCTTTAGTTAATTAAATCATCACAATTTACACCATAGTTATGTAAAAGAATAAAATAAGAGCGCCCGGATGATGTACCTACTTTTGAAACCTTATTTTTTATTCTGTTATCTCTATAATTCTTCCGGGAGTCCACGGCGCATTGTTTTGATCTAGTATCTCGTTGATGGCAGGTAGGTCATCTTCAACCATCTTCTTCAAACTTGTTATGATAGGATCAAGGTATTTCTGACCAATACTTTTAACCTCTTTTACAGTCTTAGTAGGGTCTGAGAAACTCGATGTTCCTGCCCAAATTGCCGTATTTACTCGACTACTTACAGATGGCGCCTGATCAATTTCCAATTGCCTTTTTATAGGATCTCCATACAGTGAAATACGTATTTCATCTAGTTGATTTTCCAGTACTTCTATTTTTTGGTCTAAAGAAGAACTCTTAACGATCCTTGCTGCTGATTTATAAAATTTCAATGCCTCAGTCAATTGATTATATGAACTTTTTGCACTCTGTTCTGCTTTCGAAAGTTCCATGAGTTCCTGATGGAAAGCCAACATATCTGCTGGATCAGACGGTGGGAGCGTAAGGTTATTTAATGCTTTTACTTCAAAAGAAACTGGCTCAACCAATTGACTTACCTCACCATTTATGCTCTTTGCTAATTCTACGGTGTAGGTGCCTGGAAGTACCATGAGACCAGGTGAAAGATTTTTTGTTGGGTCGGCAAATTTGGTTTCTACTCTACTAATAGCCGGGTATTTTAAATCCCAAAAAACACGATTAATACCTTTAGATGCGCTCTTTCTCAGTTCATTTACTACTGCTCCGTTAACATCCTTAATGGTAAAAATCAGGAAAGGTTTTTCCTCATCCTTTTCTGCCTTTAATTGTTCATAAGTAGGATAGTAAACAGTCTGTCCGTCCTTTCTTTTTTCTCCTTCTTCCTTTTCGCGTGTGTCTTTGAGCGTGGAATATTTTTCTTTCAGGTAATAGGTGAAAGCAGCTCCAAACGGTGGGTTTTCTCCTAAATAGTATGTCTCTCCCTGGAATCCTTTTGGCCCCAACCAAGTGATAGTTTTACTGGCTGCTATTGGGCTGTATGGGCGGTATTGCAGGGCTTCTGAAACAGGGAAAATATGCGCTTCTTTATCCAACAGCCCCTTAGAAAATTCACGAAGTGCGGAATAATCATCCATGATGTAAAATCCTCTTCCGAAGGTACCTAACACTAAATCGTTCTCCCTTTTTTGAATGTTAATATCACGGACGGCCACTGTGGGTAGCCCATTGGATAACTTTTTCCAATTTTGACCTCCATTCACTGTTGCAAAGCAACCAAATTCAGTTCCTACAAATAGTAAGCTGGCTACTTCCGGGTCTTCTGCAATAGCATAGGTAGATCCACGTTCAGGAAGATTTGTAGCGATAGACTTCCAACTCTGTCCAAGGTTTGTACTTTTCAAAAGGTAAGGCTTGAAGTCACCTCTTTTGTGATTGTTAAAGGCAATGTAAACCGTATTTTTATCATGTGACGGGGCAATGATCTCATTAACATACGTCATTTCTGGTACTCCGGGGAATTGACTGAACTTGGTCCAATTTTCGCCACCATCTTTGGATATATGCACCAAGCCATCATCCGTGCCGGCAAAGATCAAATTCGGGTCAAGTGGAGATTCAGCTAAGGCTACAATATTACCGTAAGGAGTCGTAGAGACATTTTTCGCTACCGCATCCATCGGCCAGACTTTACCCATCACTTCTAGCCTATTACGATCAATTTTACGGGTTAAGTCTCCACTCACTTCTTTCCAACTTTGACCCATATCATCACTTCTATGCACCCGGTCAGAAGCGTAGTAAAGTCTTTTGTTATCGTGACTGCTGATCAATAATGGCGAATCCCAGTTCCAGTTATAAGAGTAATCTCCTGCCGGAGGCTGAGGAACAATATTTTGAGATTCTCCACTGGATCGATCAAACCGGTACAGGTTTCCATACTGCGACTGGCTGTAAATAATGTCAGGATTCTTGGGGTCTACATGAGGTTCGAAACCATCACCCAACTGAGTTACAAACCAATTTCTATTGGTAATACCTGTTGTTTCTGTAGTCTGCGAAGGTCCCCCCAAAGTGAAGTTATCTTGCGTTCCGCCATAAACGAAATAGAAGGGATAATCAGTACTGACTGCGAGTTTATAACATTGTGTTATCGGTAAATTCGGAAAGAAACGCCAGGTCTGACCTCTATCCCATGATTCATAAACCCCTCCATCGTTTCCATTGAGCAAGTAGTTGGTATTATTAGGGTCAATCCAAAGCGCATGATTGTCTATGTGTTTGTTTTTCTCGCCTACATTTTTAAAGTTTTTACCACCGTCCTCAGAAACGGCGGCAAAAGTGTTCATAATGTATACACGATCCACCTCTACCGGATCTGCGATCACTTCCTGATAGTAGTTTCCGCTCGATGAATAGTCACTCTGACGCACCCAGGATTCTCCTAGGTCTGTTGACTTGTAAAAACCGCCTTTTTTCTTTTGCGCTTCCACCACCGCGTAGACCACGTTCGGATTGGCAGGTGAAATATCCAGTCCTATTCGACCCAGATCGCCAGTAGGAAGTCCTTTTGTGATTTTTCTGAAGTTCTTTCCTCCGTCAGTAGACTTATACACCGAAGACTCAGGTCCTCCGCTGATGTAGGTGAAAACGTGACGTCTTCGTTGATGCGCTACGGCATAAACTATATTAGGATTTCTTGGATCAAGATGTACCTCATGAACCCCGGTATGCTCACTAATATCTAGTACTTTGGACCAGTTTTCGCCACCATCGGTAGTTTTGTACAATCCACGATCACCGCCAGCGCTCCATAGAGGTCCGGTGGCGGCTACGTATACCACCTCTGAGTTAGTTGGGTCAATAGCGATCATCCCGATATGCTCCGAATTTTTCAGCCCTTTATTTTTCCAACTCTTTCCACCGTCTACGCTTTTATAGATACCATCCCCATAAGCGACACTGCGCTGGTTGTTGTTTTCTCCTGTACCCACCCATACTACATTATGATTATTGGGATCTATTTCTACGACGCCTATTGAGTAAGATCCTTGGTTGTCAAATACGGGATTAAAATTTAACCCTCTGTTGGTTGTCTTCCAAACGCCACCAGCTGCTGTAGCCACATAAAACTCACTTGGGTTATCAGTGTTAACTGCAAAATCTGCGATTCGACCCGAGGTAAAAGCAGGGCCAATACTTCGAAATTTCAAGCCTGGTATGGAAAGCTCCTCAAAGGCACTTTTCGGTTCATCTTCATCAGACTTTTTCTTTTTTTGCGCGTAAACACTAAGTGTTATCAGCGACAACGAAAGGATAAGAATTCGGAATTTCATAACTAGGTTGTGTTTTTAAATGGACCGATTGTCGCGTCCATCGGCTAAAAAATCTTATTTACTATCAATTTGCTGGAGTAGTAGTTCTACTGACTTTTTTAGTTGTGCATCCTGCCCTATAGCTCTGCTGCCTGGAGGATTATCGATGATCACATCTGGCACTGCCGGCCCGTTTTCCATGTTTTCTCCAGTGGCTTTTACATACCATGCTCGGAAGGGCATTCTTACAAAGGAGCCATCTAGTAACCCTTGGCCACCGGTAGAAATTACCGCGCCAAAGGTAGGCATACCTACCAGCGTGCCAATACCTAATGTTTTGTATGCATGCGAGAAGATTTCAGCGTTA
The DNA here is from genome assembly GCA_039199635.1 of Bacteroidota bacterium. Lineage (GTDB taxonomy): Bacteria > Bacteroidota > Bacteroidia > Cytophagales > Cyclobacteriaceae > Fulvivirga. The sequence goes on from JBCCSU010000072.1 coordinate 14,987, forward strand.
GAATAGCTACTCTCATTGCACATAGCTATGGAAGGTTTGGTCCATGCAGAAAGAGGTAGGCGTTCGCTATATGGATAATATTGGTTAAAGTTCTTGTTTTCATTCAAGCTCTTAGCGGCACCCCTGGGAATGGTATAGGCATGCTGCTTTACGTTGAGAACAGCCATTAAGTAGTCTGTGGTCCAACCTCCGCCATTATACCGAACATCTATCACAATACCTTCCTTGCCCAATCCGCTGGCCATAAGCTCACGCTCGAAACGCTCAAAACTTGGCAAGTTCATGCCTCTGATATGAATGTAACCTAACCTTCCGTTAGAGTACTTTTCTGTCAGCGCTTGTTTTTCCTTTATCCACTCCTCATAGAGTTGACTGTTTACACTACGTGATGGTCTGATCACCACTTCTCTGATTTTACCATCGTTTCCTTTTACTTCCAGGAGAACCTGATTGTCGGTTTCCCCGGCCAATAGCTCATAAAAGTTGGTATTGGCCTCCATCTTTTGCTCATTAACCGCTGTAATAACATCCCCTACTGAAAGCTTACTTTTTACTTTATCGGCAGGGGTGTGGGGTATTATGCGCACTACTTTTACACCTCCTTTTTCGGGCACTACTTCTATGCCTAATCTCCCTGTAGATTCTCGTTGTGTTTTTTCATCATTGCTGCCAAATAATCCCATGTGGCTCGCGTTAAGCTGCCCTAACATTAGATTAAAGATGTAATAGAAGTCTTGTGAGGTGGAGGCTGCCAGGGCCCATTTTTTATATTTCTTTTTCAATGCTTGCCAGTTTTTGCCGTGAAAAGCCGGATCATAAAAACCTTCGTTAAGAGCGCTCCATGCTTCCTCAAATACTTGCTCGCGCTCTAGGCTATGATCAATACTCATTTTAGCACTATGTGGTAATGGAGTGGTTTTGCCACTTTTGCTGTCAAGTTTGGATAGGCTGCCTCTTTTTAAAAGATAAAGTCCTTTGCCTTTTGGCTCAAGAGATATTCCATACGGGTTTGAACCTCCTTTGGTCAGTGCTTTGGTTTCTTTACCATTCCACTTTACACTGTATAGATCTCTGCCGTTGCTCAAATTACCGCCTGCGGTAAAATATATCATTTCACCATCTTTTGAGATTACGGGGGCTCCTTCATTGCCTGGCTTAGAAGTTACCTGATATAATCTGTCATGAATATCTTCAAAATCAATCTGAATAGGTTCTACTTCTTCTTCCTTCTTCTTTTTGTCTTTTTTCTTTTTATCATCCTCTTCTTTTTCTTCTTCCTCTTCTTTAGGCTCAAAGTAGTAGCCTTCATCTCTATCTCTCTGGGTTTTTTCCCAATCTTCTCTTTTTAACCAGACAAACCAAATATCATCATCACCATTATTGCGATTAGAGGCAAACGCGAGTTTAGAACCATCTTCACTCCAAAACGGGGCTCGGTCTCTTCTCGGATGCATACTTACGTTGACAGGCTTTTTACTGTTATCGGCGGAGTGAATGTAAATATCGCTGTTGAACGTGAGGTCGCTGAGTGAATAGGCCAACCACTTACTGTCCGGACTCCAGGTGGTGCCAGAGGGCGTTGACCAACCATCAAGTAGTACCTTTTCATTTTTCAACTTACCGTCATCAATATCTGCTACCAGTAATTTTCCCCGGCCCCTTCTAAAGGCTATTTTTTTTCCGTCAGGAGAGATTATGGGTGAGGACTCGTGCTCATCTGTCTTGGTCAACCTTACCAATTCATACTTTAGGGTTTTAAAGATATCAACCTTGTTTGGATCAGCTGATTTTGCCATGTATAAATCATATTGACCATTTCTATCCGAGGTAAAAAGTAAGGTTGAATCGCTGAGCCATGCTACTCCCTGGTCTCTGTAAGGATGGTTCGAAATATTAACCGCTCGCTTTTTTTCTTTATCATTTTCCTTAACAAAGACTTCTCCTCTTATCACCATGGCTGTTAATTTATTATTCGGAGATACCTGATAATCACTTATACCATTAGCAAATGTCTTTTTTTCGATGGGATCAAATCGATAATCAGCTTTGATATCAATGTTGATCGGTTTAGGAGTATCACCTATACTCATTTTGTAAATGCGAGTATCTCTTTCAAATACCACCATATTGTTTTTTACATCGAAGTGTCTTACCCCTTCGTTTTTGTAGCTCGTAAGTGCCGTTGGCTTACCTTCTGAGGAGCCGTTGCTCTTGATTTTTTGACTATGAAGATTATATCTGCCAGATGAAACTCCAATGAACATCAGCGTGTTATCATCTGCCCAGCGCGGCATGTAGTCATTGGTTTCATTTTCCGTAACCCGGATATACTGCCTGGTTTTTACATTATAAATCCATACCTCCATATCAGCAGGCCCCTTGTAGTCTTCTCTGGACACTCGGCAAGAACCTCTTACAAAGGCAATTAAATTACCATTGGGGGACATCGAAGCCATTTTACCTACGGCATCCAAATACCTGGTTGGAGTACCTCCTTTTGCAGATACGGCATGAATTTCAGCATCCCACTCAATTTGCTTATATGCCCTCGAGGAAGAGAAATATATCATATTATCCTCAGACCAATCTGAAAGTGCATCGTTACTGGAATGATAAGTGACTCTAAAAGGTGTTCCGCCTTCTTTACTGGTTATGTAAATATCTGAGTTACCCCATCGATTGCTGTTGAATGCAATGGACTCACCATCAGGGCTCCATATAGGATTAATTTCATGTGCTTCATGAATTGTTAATCTTCTAGGTTCTCCGCCATTAATGGGCATTTTCCATATATCCCCTTGGTATGAAAAAGCAAGGTTAGTACCGTCCGGACTCAAAGAGGGTGTACGAACTAGTGTTACGTCCGTTTGTGAAGAGCTTTTGGAAATAGCGGCAAATAGTAACAGGGTCAAAAGTGAATAGTATTTCATATTGGATAGCTTGAAAATATCATAAATAGAAGCCATAAAAATCATCTTCTTGTTTGTGAAAAATTAGAAGAAGTAGATTAAAATAAACACTAAGTAGGATGAAATGTGATGAGCGGTGGGGTAGGACGTGTATAAGCTGAACTTAAGGAGTTATCTTTTTATAGAGCTTGATGATATCAGGCATCTCTACGTCCTCCAAAGGTTTGTCAATACTTATAATACCTTTGGTTTCGATCTCTTCCGGAAAAACAATTAACGTTTTTGTCCGAAGGTCTCCACTAAAAAGACAATTATAGGAGTAATTACTGACCATAACTGTA
>JBCCSU010000073.1:0-18191 GCA_039199635.1 Bacteroidota bacterium
GCCGAAAGAATACTGGGTAATTACCAAATATCAGTTGGCATATTCTGACATGAATTTTATGCGCATTAAGCGGATCTCCTCTTCTGAATAGTCAGCGTTATCTTCGTCACTTAGAGCTTCTGAAATACTGTCCGTTTCGGCATTTAAAAAGTAATCATAGAGGTCATCTTGTTTATCATCGTCCATAACTTCATCGATGTAATAATCAAGATTTAATTTGGTTCCTGAATAAATGATGTTTTCTATCTCCGTTAAAAGTGCAGAAAAGGGTATGCTTTTAGTCTCGGCAATTTCATCCAAGTCGATCTTTCTATCTACCTGCTGTATAATAAAAATCTTCATTTTTGACTTATTGACTGAAGATTTTACCACAACATCAGAGGCAGGAATAATATCGTGTTCATCCACATATTCATTGATCAACGCAAGAAACACATTGCCGAATTTCTGAACTTTTCCTTGCCCTACCCCATTAATTTGTCCTAATTCCTGCGCGGTGGTGGGATAGGTAGTAGCCATCTCTTCCAATGATGGATCCTGGAAAATAACGTAAGGTGGAATATCTTTCTCGTGAGCTACTTTTTTACGTAAGGCTTTAAGCATCCCGAAGAGGGTTTCATCATATGCTTTGGCATTAACAGGAGGTTTATCAGAACCTTCCTCCTCTTCATTAGTGCTTTCATATTCGTGATCCTTCGAAAGCATAACGGAACTCGGAGATTTAACGAATGCTCTCCCTTTGTCGGTAACTTTTAGGACACCAATGTTCTCGATATCCTTGGCTAAGTACTCATGAATTAAGGCCTGACGGATCACTGATTTCCAAAGATCCTCATCCTCTGAATCACCGGCACCAAAGACGGCAAGCTTGTTATGCTGGTAAGAATTGACATAATCGCTTTTTACTCCTCTAATCACGTGTACTAGATGATTTAAGCCGAATCGTTCATTTGTTTGCTGAGCGGCTTCAATCGCAGTCTTTACAAATTCCTTTCCCTCAAACTGCTCTTTCGGGTGCAGGCAGTTATCGCATCCACCGCAGTTTTCCACTTTGTATTCTTCACCGAAGTAGTGAAGCAATTGTTTTCTTCTACAGATCGGAGATTCTGCGTAAAAAGACATTTCTTGTAGAAGAAGTCTGGCGTTTTCTCTTTCTTGAACAGACTTATCTTTATTAAATTTTTCGAGTTTATTGATATCATTATGACTATAAAACATCAAGCATCGTCCCTCCAAGCCATCTCTTCCAGCTCTTCCGGTTTCCTGATAGTAGCCCTCTAATGATTTGGGTACATCATAATGAATTACAAATCTCACATCTGGCTTATCGATGCCCATGCCAAAAGCGATGGTAGCTACTATAATATCAACATTTTCATTTAGAAAATTATCTTGATTTCGCTCTCGTATGGCCGGGTCGAGCCCAGCGTGATATGGTGCTGCATTAAAGCCGTTAACATTTAATAATTCAGCTATTTCTCCTACTTTTTTTCTGCTTAAACAATAAATTACCCCACTTTTTCCTTTATGCTCATTTAAGTATTGGATAAGCTGTTTTTTTGCGTGTTTTTTTTGCCTTACTTCATAGAAAAGGTTAGTCCGGTTAAAAGAAGATTTATAAATATGTGCATCCTCCATATTCAGATTTTTCTGAATATCATTCTGCACTTTTAGCGTAGCAGTGGCGGTTAATGCAATGATGGGTAGGTTCCCTAAACGCGCTATAATCTCTTTTATCCTTCTGTATTCCGGTCTGAAATCATGGCCCCATTCTGAAATACAATGTGCTTCATCCACAGCTACAAAAGAAATGTTGACCTGTTTGAGAAATTCGATATTCTCCTCTTTGGTTAGAGACTCCGGAGCAACATAAAGTAACTTTATAGATCCGTTTAAGCTGTCTCTTTTTACTCGATTAATTTCAGTTTTAGTGAGGGTAGAATTTAAGAATTGTGCATTTACTCCTAAAGCGTTCATCTGATCGACCTGGTTTTTCATCAGCGCGATCAATGGTGATATCACAATGGCCAAACCATCGGTAATCAATGAAGGGAGCTGGTAGCATAATGATTTACCAGCACCTGTGGGCATGATCACAAAAGTGTTTTCCGGCTTAAGAATATTTTGGATGATCTTCTCTTGGTTTCCTCGAAATTGAGAATATCCGAATACCTCTTTTAACTTGTTTTTTAATTGGTTTTTTTCCGCTACAAGCACATCGCTCATGATTCGTTATTTTGTGCTGTAATAAATTTTAAAATATCTCAACGTACTGCACACGTCACAGAATATATAACATGCTTTCCTGACCCTTTTCTTTATCTTTGAGCTGATCTTAAAAGACTCCGTAGTAATTGAAGTTAGTAAAAAATATTCAGAGTATCGCCACAAAAGTTTTGGTTAATGAGGCGAGTGCTATTCAAGGAATTGTAAAACATCTTAGCAAAGAATTTGAAGATTGTGTCTTAGAAATATTTAATTCATCGGGTAGGGTAGTGGTCACTGGTATTGGCAAAAGTGCCATAATTGCCAATAAGATTACGGCAACGCTAAACTCTACAGGTACACCCGCTATTTTCATGCATGCGGCAGATGCTATTCACGGAGATTTGGGCATGATCCAGAAAGATGATATTGTCATTTGTATCTCTAAAAGCGGTAATACACCTGAAATTAAAGTCTTGGTGCCACTTTTAAAACGAACAGGATCCAAGCTAGTCGCTTTAGTGAGTAACGTGGAGTCATACCTGGCCCAGCAAGCAGATTATATCTTGAACGCCAGTATTACTGAGGAGGCCTGCCCTAACAACTTAGCACCCACCACTAGTACTACCGTGCATTTAGCCTTAGGAGATGCTTTAGCAGTCTGTTTGCTAGAACTCAGAGATTTTTCGAGTGAAGACTTTGCCAAGTATCATCCCGGGGGTGCGCTGGGTAAGAAATTATACTTAAAAGTGGATGACATTTATCCGAATAATGAAGTTCCTTCAGTATCGGTTAATGCTACTATAAAAGAAGTAATTGTGGAGATATCTTCCAAGCGGTTAGGCACTACTGCTGTTCTGAATAATTCCAATGAACTGGTAGGTATTATAACCGATGGAGATCTAAGACGAGCTATGGAGAAAGGTATTGAGATGACTGAAAAGGCGGAAAATATCATGTCTGGCAAACCCAAAACAGTTAGCATAGGCGATTATGCTGTGAAAGCGTTGAGCATTATGCAGCAGAATAGTATTAGTCAGGTAGTGGTACTTGATAAGGCAGGCAGCCTCAAAGGCTTCGTTCATTTGCATGACCTCTTAAAAGAGGGTATTATTTAATTTTGAATCATAGTATGGAAAAAAATATAAACCACTTTGTGGTAATCATGGCAGGTGGGATCGGCAGCAGGTTTTGGCCCTACAGCAGACAAACCAGGCCTAAGCAATTCTTAGATATACTTGGTACTGGCCGATCACTACTTCAAATGACTTTCGATCGTTATGTTACCAAAACTGAGGTAAAGAATATTTACGTGGTTACGAATGACGATTATAAAGATTCGGTAAAAGAACAGTTACCTGAATTAACGGACCACCAGGTTCTTTGCGAGCCATCACGTAAAAATACGGCTCCATGCATTGCCTATGCAGCGTTTAAAATCGCCAAAATCAATCCGGATGCCGTCATGACAGTTTGTCCTTCAGATCACCTGATTTTAGATAATGTGGCTTTTCACGAAGTAATGGATACGGCGAGATCTGCCGTTGATGATCAAAAATTAATTACTATCGGTTTAAAACCTCATCGACCGGAAACCGGATATGGTTATATTCAATACCTGGAGTCGGGGAATGAAGTAAAGAAAGTAAAAACGTTTACTGAAAAACCTGAAAAAGAATTAGCTCAAAAATTTCTGGATAGTGGTGATTTCGTGTGGAACTCAGGGATGTTTATTTGGAGTGTTTCGGCTATAAAAAAGGCCTTTCAAAGTATCTTGCCGGAGCTGTCTGAGGTATTTGAAGAAACTATTCCTTTTTTGAATTCTGATAAAGAACGGGAGGCCATTGTAAAAGCTTATTTTCAGTGCAACAATATCTCTATTGATTACGGAATAATGGAGAAGGCCTCTGAAGTATATGTAGTTCTGGGTGATTTTGGATGGTCTGATCTAGGGTCGTGGGAATCGCTGCATGAGTTATCTGAAAAAGCGGAAAACGAAAATGTAATTCAGGCCAATGCTTTATTATTTGATACAAGCAACTCCTTAGTGAAAGGCCCGGAAGATAAGTTGATGGTCGTACAGGGCCTGGAAGATTACTTGGTGGTAGAATGCGATAATGTGACGTTAATCTGCAAGAAAAGTGAAGAGCATAAATTCAGAGAATATGTCGCACAGGTAAAGGAGAAAAAGGGGAAGGCTTTTTTATAATTGCTTTTGACGGAGCGCTTCGAATAAAATTATTCCACAAGAAACAGACACGTTTAGAGATTCCACATTCCCCGTAATAGGTATTTTACCCCGGGCATCACACAGTTTGAGATATTCAGAAGAAATACCATCTTCCTCAGAACCCATTATAATACAGACAGGCCCTTGAAAATCCGTGTCGTAAATCAATTGATCTGTCTTTTCGGTACATCCAACTACCTTAATACCACTGGATTTTAAATAATGGATGGTGCTTTTTAAATTATCAGATCGGCAAATAGGCACATAGTTCAAAGCACCCGCAGAAGTTTTCATGGCATCACTATTAACTGCTGCCCCACCTTTACTGGGTATAATTATACCGTTTACTCCGGCGCACTCGGCAGACCTTACGATAGCCCCAAAGTTTCGAACGTCAGTAACTCGATCTAAAAGTAATAAAAGAGGTTCCTTTCCTTTTTGGTAGGTCTCGGAAATAATATTATCCAGAGACGAATATTGAACCGCAGATACAAAAGCAATGGCACCCTGATGGTTCTTTCGAGTAATTCGATTTAGCTTTTCAATCGGAACACTGGCCATAGGTATACCATGAGATTTGGCCAAACCAATAAGCTCTTTGATGAGAGGGTTTCCCAATTGCTTTTGTATAAAAAGCTTATCTATTTCTTTCCCCGAATGTATACTTTCTAATATTGCACGAATGCCAAAAATCGCGTTGTCTTTTGGTGGCTGCTTTTTCAATATCTTACCTTCCTTAGGTTGTTAATAGCTTGATACCAGGTAGTGCTGTATCTGCGATCACGAATCAAAGCATAGTGCTTATTAGAAAAAATACTATTCACTCGAATGAATTCGAAATCTATAGATTGAGATACGGAGGAGGCATTATAATACCATGTTTCTTTATCGGCCTTTCTGATCACTCTATCGGGCACTCCGAAAACGGCATAGATCATTCCCATGTCCGTTTTCCAACCTTCTTTGTACGTAGTAAAAAACTGATTAGCTTCCTCTATTCTGTCGTAATACGTCTTGATTACTTTTTTGGCTCTATCTGTTGAGCGAGATATATCCAGCCAAAACCGATCAAATTCTCTTTTAGATACGCTGTCTTTATCAAAAACTTCCCACTCCTCACGCTGTGTGATGTAGACCAATGGATCAATCAATTGATTAAGTGTGGCAGGTTTAGGGAAGTACTTATCTGCTAATAAAATAGGTACCGCATTTTTCGCGAGTGAGTCCTTTTGAAAAAGATATAGGCCCTCGTTAGTTATTGAAAATGATTGGTTGTTCACTGCATTGATTTCCGCATTTACTATCATTTCCTTTTGCGGATTTGGAGAGCGCGTAACCATAGGCGGTAGCGCCGGTTCAAAATAATAATCATAGTAAAGACCTATTGCATCTGTGTTGGTCATAAATGAACCTGACCTCACCCAGCTTTTAGTGAGAGGAACCTGGCCGCCATCAAATACTTTGAATGGCATAATTTCTACGGGCTGTATTTCATAATAGTATTTGATACCGCTGAAGGTACTTTCTATTTCTAAGGTTAGTACTTGGTTATTGGGCCATTTTAATGTGGAAAATTTTAGAAAATGAGAATTACCTCTCGTGCCTATATACAGACTATCGAAGACTACCGGCTGAAACATACCGGCATAGCCTAGAGATGTTTTAAGCTGAAATTTATAGTTTTCAATTGTAGAGTTATCGTCATTTATGAAAAGGCTGGTAATCAATGCTATTGAATCTGAATCGGTCGAGTATGCTTTATAGGTAAAGAATATCTCACTTTGCGGATCGTATTGATAAGCAAAATTTACTTTCTCCAGTGACGATTGTGCGCTTACACATAGGCCACTGAACATGAACAAGAAAAGGAAAATTAATCTTCTAACGTGTTGCATCATCATCGGAAATTTAAATGATTAGTAATCAAATTAAAACTGACCTGGCTGCATAATTCTTAACGGTTAACATATTTTTGCCAAAAATTATGCCATGAGTGTATATACCACGGAAATTGCTTCTGATAAAATAGTTTCTGATAATCCTATTCACCAGCGATTATTAAAAGCTTATTATCTAGCAGAAGACTATTTGAAAGGAGACTTATTAGAGGTAGGTTGTGGGGAAGGTAGAGGCATTGAACTGTTCAAAAATAAAGTAGACTCTTTTACAGCCCTGGATAAAATACAATCGGTTATTGACACACTATCAGAAAAATATCCTGGTTATAAGTTTATTCAAGATAATATTCCACCTTTCGCCAAATTAGCTGATAACGCTTATGATACTATTGTGAGTTTTCAGGTCATAGAGCATATCAAAGAGGACCGAAAGTATCTGGAGGAAATATATAGAGTGTTGAAGCCAGGAGGTGTAGCTCTTATTACTACGCCTAATATTAAAAGGACGCTTACGCGAAATCCCTGGCATGTCAGAGAATATACTGCAGATCAGCTCAATAGTTTAGCCACTGCTATTTTTGACGAGGTTGAAATGAAGGGAATAGCAGGAAATGATAAAGTCATGCACTATTACGAGATGAATAAGGCATCTGTGCGAAAGATCACTAAATATGATATTTTCAACCTACAATATAGACTTCCGGCTCCACTTTTGCGGCTACCATATGACATCCTAAACCGATTGAACAGAAATAGGTTGAAATCTAGTGATAATGATTTGGTGAATACGATTGCTCATCAAGATTATTTACTTACTAATCAAGCCGATGATGCGTTAGACCTTTTTCTAATTGCCCAAAAGGTTAAGGTTTGAGACTAGCGCTTTTTACCTTCTTACTGGGTTTGGAGAGATTAATATTCTGAACATAGGTGGTGATGTAATCTCCTATAGTCTGGTCTAGGTTCAGCTTTTTCACTATCGCTATATTCTGTTTTAACAGTAAACCATCTTCCAAAAGATTCTTACTGAAACCTAAGTAGCTTGGAATATTACTTTCGATATAGTGCCTAAGAAACCGAATCTCAAGATTTTCCTTTTCTTTATCGATTGCTGTTTTTAAAAGATTTTGAACATCTCTCAACGAGCTTATTTTAGTGACAGGGTTCCAGCTATATTTGGCGATGAGCGCTTTAGCTGCTGCTTGATAAGCAGTAAATGTGGGGCTTTTTTCACCTGTTTCTATAATTCGATTATAAAAATCCGTGCACTTATCTAAATCAAATTGACTGTAAAATAGGTCTTTCCGTATTTCATTTAGAATGGCTGAGTCCTGAGAGCTCAACATACCAGGTGAGATAACGATAACAGATAAAATAAACCAACGTAGCACTTTGTACATGTATCGTAGTGTAACGCTGATACAATCGTAAAAGTTAGGTTTTGCCGGACTTATTTTTGATGAGGTCTTGTCCTCTAAACTGGTTTTTCAAAGGACTGGAATATTTTATTAGATTTGCCACTTCTTCGGAAAGTCTTATTTACTAAAATATATGCAGCAGCTTAACGATTTCCTCTCTCTTATCGACAGTTATATTGGTAGCTCTCCTTGGTTTCCATATGCCCTTTTGGGAACAGGTCTTTTCTTTACCATTTATTTGGGTTTCCCTCAGATCAGGTATTTTGCTTTTGCCTTTAAAGTAGTAAGAGGAAAATTTGATAAGGCCGGAGATGAAGGAGATACGTCTCATTTTCAGGCACTTACCACAGCCCTGTCAGGTACTGTAGGTACGGGAAATATTGCAGGCGTTGCGCTAGCAGTTCATGTAGGAGGCCCGGCCGCTATTTTTTGGATGCTGGCTACTGCTGCGGTCGGCATGTGTACCAAATTTGTTGAGGTTACTTTATCGCATAAGTATCGCGAAAAAGCGGAGGACGGCTCTATGGCTGGTGGCCCAATGTATTATATGAAGAATAAGCTGAATATGAAATGGTTGGGGATAATATTTGCTGCCGCTACCGTGCTCTCTTCTTTTGGCACCGGAAGCTTACCTCAAATCAACAGCATAGCAGATTCTATGAACGCGGTTTTTGGACTTGATGAAATGCTTATTGGCGCTGTATTAGCTGTTTTATTGGCTTTTGTCATAATTGGAGGTATTAAAAGAATAGCAGCGGTTACCGAAAAACTGGTGCCTGGTATGGCTATTCTTTACTTTATCGGTGCTTTTGCTGTTATCTTTAATAACCTTGAGAACATCGGGCCTTCTTTCATTTCGATCTTTGCTGATCTATTTAGTGGATCAGCGGCAACCGGCGGGTTCTTGGGAGCTACCATTTCATTGGCGTTTGGTAAAGGTGTTGGTCGTGGTTTATTTTCTAATGAGGCCGGACAAGGCTCAGCGCCTATTGCGCACGCATCCGCAAAAGGGCACGAACCCGTTTCTGAAGGCTTTGTAGCTATTTTAGAACCTTTTATAGATACCATAGTCATTTGTACCATTACCGGTCTAGTACTGCTTTCCTCAGGAGTTTGGAACGAAAAATATCAAAATGATTTTGACTTTGCCGACATATATATATTGGAAAATAGTATTTCGTTAGAAGATCAGCAGGGCAGGTTAACGGTAATAAACCACATCGAAAACGTGGATAGGAGTAAACTTTATAGCGGTGAATTGCGGGTAGAAAATGGAAAGATAACCTCAGACGTGCTCTTTATCCACGCTCGATCAGAGGCTGAAAACGTAACGGTACAAACTGCCGAAGGTGCCTATAATGGCACTATCAAGGTGGTAGAAGGTAAGCCACAGGGCGATGTGGCATTTTCCGGTAAATCGCTGGTACACAGTGCAGCATTAACGGCTATTGCTTTTACTAAAGGTTTTTTCGGTGAATCAGGACAGTACATTGTAGCCATTGGTCTTCTTCTTTTTGCTTTCAGCACGGCCATATCCTGGTCTTATTACGGAGATAGGGCTATGACCTTCATCTTTGGCAGTAAATCGGTAGTATTTTATCGAATTGTTTATGTGATTGCTTTCTTCTTTGCTGCTTTCACGGATACCACTATAATTTGGACGCTTTCTGCTATTGCCATTGCAGTAATGACTTTACCTAACCTGCTTGGAATTCTATTGCTTCATAAAGACATGAAGCAAACGGTGAAAGAGTATTGGTTAAACTTTAAAGAGGAGTGGCCAGATGAAAAGACTCCGGAGTAAAAGCAGATATAGAAACGTCAGACTTACGATTTTAGCTTAAGCCATCCTTGATAATTCCTTTTCAAGTAAAATCTTTCTGTATCCTCAAAAGGGAAGTTTTTAACGGCTACATCGAGCATTACGTACCCCTGACTTCATTCTTTCTGATCTATTTCGGGGTTCTCAATGATCTACAGATTGTTCATTTTTTGTAATCTATCAAAAAACGAAAAAAATTTTGCCCGTTACAGGGTCTTCCGAGAACGTCTACCACTTACCACGACTGTGTAACGGGCGAATTAAATTTCAAGTGGGCCATAGCTTAACTGGTCAAATTTTCCTTCTAAAACCTGCCGTCTATGCAATTTTTTTACCTGAATCGTACTTTTACTTTCACTTCATCTGTTACCAGAGAATCATTTTCAGAGGCAGGTATCCATTTCGGGCCGGATTTTATCAGCCTTATAGCTTCTTCACGATAGGCTTTGTTTGGTACTTTACTCACCTCAAAATTCGTAAGTGTACCATCTGGCAAAACTTGAAATTTAACTGTGACTTTTACTGACAGAGAGTCTCTGGGTCTAATAATATTTTCTTGTAGATATTTTTTGTACGCTAATTTTCCTCCTGCAGGTTTTGCCGAAATAATAGTCCTATTTTTTTCATTACTTCGGGAGGCGAATCTTTGCTTTTTTTTGGCGATACCATAACCTGTAACTACTACTTCAGAGAGTGCGGAAACATCAGGTGATAGCTCAAAATCTACTTCAGGCTGTTCTCCGGCATTCACTTCCTGTGGTGAAAATCCAATATAAGAGGCTACCAATGTTTTTTTGCTTGACTCTTCCAGATCAATCGAAAAATTGCCATTCATATCAGATACAGTGCCAATGGAAGTGCCCTTTAATATGATGTTAACCCCGGGTAGCGGCTCTCCATCATCGGCAGAAGTTACCTGACCCTTAATCTGTTCTGTAGAGAGGCTTCTAGAAACCTTGGACCGACTTTCTAATTTATTTACGTTTTCTTTTGCAATGGTCTGTTGAAAATCCAAAGATTCTTTTCTACCTTCTGATCGTGATTCCATTGGCGAGGACAAAGGTTCTGCCGCTGTTGGCTCAATATCAGCATATTCATCTTCCACGATTTCTAATTCTTCTTCGGCAAGTTCATCTATTTCGGTTTCTGCTAACGCAATAGTTTCTATCTCTTCTAAATTGTGCTCATTCTTTCCGTCCGTGCTATGCTGTTGGCCTACTTTTCTAGAATCATCAGCTTCAGTCGGAGTGGATACCACTTTTTCGTTTAACGCGAGTAATGAATCCGTAATCACAACATTGGAAGGCTTCTCTTCCCCAGAAGTAACATCAGGATCAATTTCTTTTTCTGTGGATGAAATCTTATTCGTAGCCCTATCACTATTGAAGTCGTAATTTATTACTAATACCGTTGAAGCAGCTATTATCAATGCAGAGGCAGCAATTTTAAACCATAATGGGAATAATTGCTTTTCCTTTTTTATCCGCTCTGTTAGGTTTTGGTTAAGCTGAGTCAGATCCTTTTCTAGGTTCAGTTTAGTACTTTGAAATCCTTCTATAGCCTCTGACTCAAAGTCAGATTCTGCCATCAGCTTTTCCACCTCATGACGTTCTTCTCGTGATAGGCTGTCATCCAGATACCTCTGCATAAGCTCTGGCGTAAGGTGATCAATATTTGACTTGAACGGATCCATTAATTGGTCATGCAGAGTTTCAAATTTCTTTTTCCATTCTGGATATAGCTTTTTACCTTTTTCAGATCAAAGTTAGTGGCCTCTACTATTTCCACATAGGTTTTTTTCTCAAGATAAAATAAGCGAACACAGGTTTTTTGCTCCGCTTTAAGCCTATCTATGCATTCCTCTAATTTACTTAAATCACTTTCCATCTCTTCATTATCATGTACAGGATGAATAACCAGGCTGTTTTCCACAAATGATTCGCTAATATCTTGTTGACGCTGCTGTTGCTGATAACTCTTACTACGCAGCTGCATTAGACAGAAATTCTTGGATACTACGAAAAGCCAGTTTTTGAAATTCTGAACATCACTATCTAAAAGGCTTACCGTTACTTTTTCAAATATTTGCATAACTGCATCTTGGCTGTCCTCCCGACTTTTTAGGTACTTCAAGCACACTCCGTAAACCAGATGCATATATTTTTGATATAGCTCACCCAGCACTTTCAGATCGCCAGACTTTTGATATCGCTTTATTAAGCTCTTTTCTGCTGTATTTTCTGACTCTTGCAGTGACATTTTTCCTAAGCTATAAAAAAATCATTTCTGTTTTATGGAATCCAAAAGATCAGCGCATCTCATCGATAGTTTCACCAAAGAACATGAATCATGAAAAAGTTAAGCGTACTTCTATTCGTATTTTTTATAATGTCTTCAATGGATAGTATCCATGACCGAAAAATAACCGGACATGTTGTTTCTGCTGACGGTGGTAGTCCATTATCAGGAGTAAGCGTAATCATGAAAGGTAGCGCTGTAGGTACAGTTACCGATGCCTATGGTAAATACAGTCTTAACATTCCTTCCTCTTCGAGTCCTATTTTAGTTTTTAGTTATTTAGGATATAAAAGTCAAGAGATAAAGGTAGACCTAAAAACTGTCATTGACGTTCAGTTAGAAGCTGACCTATCACAACTCTCAGAAGTGGTGGTTTTGGGAAGAAAGCCAAAAAGCCCTAAACGCAACAAAATAAGTCATGATATGGTCGTGGAGGAGATGGAGTATGCACCCATAGCCTCTTACATCCGACCTACCCCGGTCCAAAACACTGAAGAGTATGCGTCAGTAAAAGAAAACTCTTTTCAGAATCCTTTTACTAATCCCTTGTCTACATTTTCTGTAGATGTAGATGCAGCGTCTTACAGTAATGTGAGAAGATTTTTAAATCAAGGACAACGGCCACCAAAGGACGCTGTAAGAGTAGAAGAAATGATCAATTACTTTCATTACGATTACCCCCAGCCAAAAGGTAAGAAGCCTTTTTCGGTATCTACAGAGATAGCTACAGCTCCATGGAATAGTGAACACAAACTCGTGCATATTGGCCTTCAGGGAAAAGAAATACCGACTAAAGACCTTCCACCTTCAAATCTTGTCTTCCTCATTGATGTCTCAGGTAGTATGAGTAATTACAATAAACTCCCATTGCTCAAGAAAGCGTTTAGGCTTTTAGTAAATAAAATGAGACCTGAAGACAATGTGGCTATCGTAGTTTATGCTGGTGCAGCAGGCGAGGTTTTACCATCGACACGTGGATCTGAGAAGGCTAAGATCATTGATGCCTTGAATAATCTTGAAGCCGGAGGTTCGACGGCAGGTGGTGCAGGAATCCAACTGGCCTATAAGATTGCAAAGAGAAATTTTAAGAAAGATGGTAATAACCGAGTGATCCTGGCTACGGATGGGGATTTTAATGTAGGTGCATCAAGTAATGAGGCCATGGAAGATCTTATTGAAGAAAAAAGAAAAGATGGTGTTTTTCTGACTGTGCTAGGTTTTGGCATGCGTAATTATAAAGACACCAAGATGGAGATCTTAGCGGACAAGGGAAATGGTAACTATGCGTACATCGATAATATTCTGGAAGCACAGAAAGTGTTTGTTCACGAATTTGGAGGCACACTGTTTACAATTGCGAAAGATGTTAAAGTTCAGGTCGAATTCAATCCTGCTAAAGTTAAGGCCTATCGGTTGGTGGGTTATGAAAACCGTTTACTTCAAGCAGAAGACTTTAATAATGATAAAAAAGATGCCGGTGAAATAGGTTCTGGCCACAGCGTGACTGCACTTTATGAGATCATTCCCGTAGGAGCAAAGAGTGCTTTTTTGGTGGATGACTTGAAGTATCAACAAAATACACAGCTTCTAAATGCGTCAAATTCTAATGAATTAATGACTATCAAGCTAAGATATAAACTTCCCGAGGAGACCGAGAGTAAGCTGTTAATAAGAGAGTTGGTAGATGAGAATAATGAAGCAGCAGGCACTTCTGATAACTACAAATGGTCAGCGGCTGTAGCTGCTTTTGGTATGATGCTCAAAGATTCAGATTATCGGGGAAATATTACCTCTAGTGACATCATAGAATTGGCAAAACAGGCTAAAGGTAAAGATGAGCATGGTTATAGAGCTGAGTTCATAAGGTTAATGCAGACGGGTGAGCTTTTGGCAAGTAAATAACATCTAGAAGGCTGTCTTTATGACGGCCTTGCCTTTTTATTTATGTTTGCATCGATTCGTAAAAAACGACAATGCCCGAAGTTTCCATAGTTATTCCACTCTACAATGAAGAGGCTGTCCTTGATGCTTTAATTAAAAGGCTCAAAGACGTAATTCTGGGACTTAATTTTTCAGTAGAGGTGGTATTAGTGAATGATGGTAGTACAGATAAGTCTGCCAGGCTTATAGAAGAACTGGCTTTTCGGGATTCACTTTTTCATTCGGTTTTTCTTTCCAAAAATTATGGTCATCAAATTGCTATTTCTGCTGGAATGGCATGTGCTCATGGTACAAAGGCGGTGATGCTGATGGATGGGGACCTACAAGATCCTCCTGAGTTGATACAACAGTTCTATGACAAGATCAATGAAGGTTATGATGTTGCCTATGCTATAAGAAAAAAGCGCAAAGAATCTCTAGTCAAGCGCTCGAGTTATTGGCTTTATTATCGTCTTCAACGCCTCCTAACAAAGTCTGACATACCGGTCGACAGCGGTGATTTTTCCATGATGAGTAGGCGTGTTATTGATAGCATTAACGCGATGCCTGAGAAGAGTCGTTTTGTTCGAGGTTTAAGATCTTGGGTAGGCTTTAGGCAAGTGGGTATTGAGTACGAGCGCGACCATAGATCTGCCGGCGAAACAAAGTATTCAGTAAGTAAGCTTTTCAAACTTGCATATGATGGTATTTTCAATTTTAGCAATCTGCCGTTAAAGCTTATTACCAGACTCGGGCTTGTAACCATAATTGTGGCTCTAATCTATATTGTGTTTTTATTAGTTAGGAAATTCGTGTATGGCGACCTTCCACAAGGATACTTGACAATTATTGCCGCCATTGCTCTGTTCAGCGGTGTTCAATTAATATCACTTGGTGTGATTGGAGAATACGTATCCAGAACATATGAGCAGGTAAAGGAGCGTCCATTATTCCTTATTGAGAAACAAATAATTAATAGGGAAGAAGTTGGATAAAGCTTACTTTAAAGAGTATTACATTCAGGAAAGGAACCATTGGTGGTTTTTGGCCAGGCTTGAGATATTGGAGTCGTTTGTAAATAAACTTCTTAAAGGGAGGGAAAATTCAAAAATTCTTAATGTGGGCGTAGCAACTGGAGCCACTACTCAGATGCTGCAAAAGTACGGTGAGGTCACCTCATTAGAGTATGACAAAGACTGTTGTAAGTTTTTGAACGAGGAACTCAATATTGATGTGATCAACGGCTCGGTACTTGAGCTACCGTTTGCTGACGATGTCTATAATCTCGTTTGTGCATTTGACGTAATTGAACATGTAGAAGATGATGAACTTGCAGTTAAAGAAATGACAAGGGTAGCCAAGAAGGGTGGTTATGTTTTTGTCACGGTCCCCGCCTTTATGGATTTGTGGAGCGATCACGATTTAATTAATCACCATTTCCGTAGGTACACAATGGGGCCGTTAACATCTCTATTCAATGGATCAGGTAATATTCTTTTTTCTTCTTACTTCAACACAGTGCTATTCCCACCTATTTATGCCGTAAGGCGTCTTAGCCGGTTGATCAAAAGTCAATCTTCTGAAGTAGAGTCAGATTTTAGCAAATTCAAACCTGGGCTGACAAACAAAATTTTATATCATCTTTTCAAAATGGAGCTCAGCTTACTGAAGAAAAGAGTGAAATTCCCTTTTGGAGTATCCATTATGTTGATTTCTTATAAAACATAAGATGGCTAGTAGATTTTTTACTAAGCCTAATCTGGAGTTGGCTCTACTAATCATTTCTAGCGTAACAGCTCTGACCTTTTACAATAGATTTATTCAATCCGATGATAATTGGTTCGGTGAACAGGCCTACTGGCTGGCTTATGAAGGGCAGGTAAAACTTAAGAGTATCCCAGGCATTTTCGATTGGGAGAATCAATTTTTAGTCTATCACAAGCTTTTGATATGGATTGGAGCTCTAATTGTAAGGTTTGTAGGCTGGTCAGTATATTATCTCAAGAGTTTTAATCTGCTTTGTCTTGTGTTAAGCACGTTAGTAATGAAAGAGTTTGTACCAAGTAATAGAAGAGTGAAGCTTCTTTCTATTTTGCTTCTCATTTTAGCGCCTATTACATTAGTCAAATCCTTCGAATTTCGACCCGAGATACCAGCCATGATGTTTGGTGTTTTCTCTTATTATTTCCTTTATCAGTTCAGTGAAAAAAGATCATACTACACGCTCCTTTTAGGAGGACTGTGTGCTGGACTAGCATTTTTAACTCATTTAAACGGTGTTATTTTTTGTGTAGCCGGGGGGATTTTACTTATATATATGAGGAAGTGGATTGGGGTTTTACTTTTCACGCTAATAGGTTTATCAACATGCCTAATCTATTTCATTCCATTAGTCCTGGACAAGAGTTTGGAGGTATGGTACAATAATCTTAAGAATTGGCCATCTCACCAGTTTAAGGAAATTGAAAACGGTTCTAAACTATTGCTATTTCTTAAGAAGTTAATAAGTGAGCAAAAGCGATATTTCTGGGATGAAACGGTAGCCATTGGTAGTTCAATATTTTTCCTGGCGATAATAATGAAAGGAAAGACATTATGGAACAAACACCGGCAGCTCATGGTGTATGTTGGCCTACTGGTTTTATCTCTTGCCATAATCGGGAGTCACAAGGCCGCACGGTACTTAATGTTAATTCTACCATTCATGGCTATAATATCTGCCTTATCTTTAAAATACATATGTCAAGAGAAAAAGTGGAAACCAATGACAATGATTATTCTTCTTGTGCTTCAGTTTCTAGCTTTCGGGTTCACCACTTACAAGGTTTTTGACCGGAATATTCCGCATGTCGAGAAACACGCTGACATCTTGTCAAATTTACCCCAAGGCACAACGGTCATTGGACCCTGGGAGCTTATTTATAATGAAATAGATAACTACAGAATATTTAATTTCAAGACCTATGAGTATTTGCAAGAAAGACAGGCAAAGCCTTTTACGGCCTTGAGGATTTTAGAAGACCTAAATAAAAGGCAGATTGAATATATTATTCTTGATAAGATCATGAAAGAAGAAGAAAGACATTGGTTTAGGGATTGGGTTGTACCAGAGAATGAAATGTACGAAGAATTTTATCGTTCTGAGAATTATTTGATACTTAAACGAAATCGACCTTATTCCTTACTTTCAAATCTTTTTTAGTAAATATCAAGTCCACTTGGTTTAAAACACCATCCTCACTTTTACTATTGAATTCACAAATATCAAAAAGTAAGTATCTATGGTCTTTCAGGAATGCCATTACTTCGCCTACTAGGGAAGTCCTTAAATTATAGTTTAAACGGCATGCTGAATATCAGGCGTATTTTGCAAAATTGCTCCCGCATCTTTCATTACCTCTATCTTATACCCTTGAACATCTGTTTCAAGAAAAATATTTCCTGCTAACCCCAACTTTCCAGAAACTTTTCTGGGCTTCAAATTACTTTCTATTCAATTTCCCTTCGTAGTAACTAAAATCCGCCAATTCTAGCATTTCTCTATCACCACGACTATCACCATAAGCATATATTTTATTATACTTATTTAAGTCTATAAGTTGTTGAATCCGGGCCACCTTTTCCGGCCCGTAACAATTTTTACCGCTAATTTCTCCTGTTAGTTTGCCATTTTTCTCTATTAAACGAGAGCCGATTAACATAATTCCGTGAGAATCGGTCCAGGCTTTTAGCCAATTCTCAAAAGAGGCAGACACCAGAAAAATGTCGTTCTTCACCTGCTTGTGGGCTTCGAGGATCTCAAGCATCTCTGGCTTTAACCATTTAGGAATTTGATGCAATGAAAATTCACTGGCCTTGGCATTAAATTCGCTGATTTTAACTTCATTAAAGAAATATTTCATTAGTTGCTCTTTCGCCTTCCAATTTGGCAATACGCCAAGTTTGAATAGAACCAGCACTGGAATATTGAGTGCTATGCCTGTGAAAAATTTAGCTTTCCCGTGATAAAATTTTATGAATTCAATAAAAGAATCCTTCGTGGTTAGTGTTCCATCGAAATCAAACAGTGCTAAACTGTTCGTACTGATTTTTTGATCCATTAGGCTTTGTTAGCTTAATCCTAATCGCCTCGACTGTAATGAAGCAAATTTTTTATCCGGGTCATATTTTCGAACGATATCCAAAAATTCTTGAGCGCCTGGGTATGACTCCCAAAAAACCTCCTTTTTCATCCGGGCATCTTTGGTCAGATATATACGACCACCGTATTCTAAAACTATTGTATCTAATTCGTCAAGAAACTGAAAAAGGCCCCTTTTAATAGGGAAGTCTAAAGCAAGAGTATAGCCTTTCATTGGAAATGAGATCAGGTCATTTTGCTCACCAAAGAGATTAAGTAC
>JBCCSU010000074.1:0-18091 GCA_039199635.1 Bacteroidota bacterium
ATCTGTGGAAAGAGATAGTACCGTATTAATACCCCCACGAGCTTTAAAGGCACCTACTTTTTGAAAGTTTTCGCACTTAAAGTGAATATCAGCATCAACAAGTCCATTGATATAGCTATTGGTAAGGGTTGGTGTTCTATGGATGTAGCTCCTAATTCTATTATGCGCCGCTTGAATATCTGAAGCGCTAGGTATGGTATTAAGCATAGTGTAAAAATAGACGATAGACTCTATTACTGATTAGAGAATCAGTAAAATCAAAGCCACCGTAACTACTCCTACAAAGATAAGTCCTAATTCTAGTCTGTTCTTCATGGTTTGTTGCGAAGTAATCATAAAGTAAAACTGAGCTTATTTGACCCGTATTTAAAACGTAGGTCTCTGAACCGTAGAAAAAATGCACTGAAATGGGAAATGTTATGACTGAAGCCCTGTAGCGGACTTATTCACTATTCAGACCCAAAGGTATATCAAAGTTTAGGTGGACGGAATATGGTGCTTTTTAATAATTTCATCTACCGTAGCCTTTCGAACATTCAAAACTACCCCCGAAAAGTGGAGAGCTTTTCCAGCCATGAAATGGTTAAAATCTACGCGTACATTACTTTGGTCAAATTCTAATATTTTCCCGGTATGGTTGTATCCGTCATCATCTGTAACCGTCACCTGTTGATTTACTTGCAGAAGGTCGGGGGGTACCTCTCCATGGATCTCAAAAGCTTTCATAGGTACGTTGGCTACATTATCATCACTAGGATACCCATACGCCTGCTCTACGGGCAAAACAAATTCGAATGAATTACCCGCTACTAAGTGCAGTATATTATTCTCAAAGGCAGGAAGGAGACCACCGTTACCAAATAGAAATTCAAACGGATATTTCTCGTTCATCACTTCCATAAGCTCTCCAAACTTATCACCCTCTCTTAACTCATATTTCAAGGTAACCACAGTATTGGCCTCAATTTGCATAGCACATCTAGTGTTAGGATCTACATGATAAGCGTTAAAAAAAGAATTTTGTTATCAATTAAAATAAGAACAAATACGAAAGTATAAGTACGCAAGGCGGTTTGGATCAGATCATTCGCTTACAGAATGACTAAAATAACCGCAGCAGTAGCTAAACCCAGGAAAATCATTCCTATCTCGAATCGAGTTTTCATATGCCTTTGCGAGGTGATCATGATGTAAATGTCTATTAGCCTCTAAACTCTATCAACTCAAAAAGACTGAACTGTCACATAAACCAACTGAACCGGGAAAAGTAATCACTCAGCAGTTTGAAACCAGTTGCGTCACAGCTACGTTTGTTGGACTGATGCATACAACATCCAGTTGGTAATAAGAAATACCTCGTATCTCATGTTCTTCCTATCAAACCCATTCCCTATTCATGCAGACCTCACCTCAGATATTAAAATAATAGCACTTGCTATTTTATTCCCACCTCTGTTTATTGCCCTAGTCCAACCTCTTGGTATTGTTGCAGGGTTTGAACCTTCCTTTTATGGATGGCTGGCTATAGCGGGGTTCGGACTTATTAGTGGCGCGGTTACATTGATTTTTGGAGTAGTTCTACCCGCCTTATTCAGCCGTTTTTTTGAAAGTCTAAAGATAGCCGGAGCCATTCTGCACTATCTATCTTTTTTTGTAGTCATTGCATCTGCAAATTATGTTTATAAAACCTACTTGGAAGGCTGGTATGCCCTTGCCTGGTCAGAATACTTTAATGTAGTTAAATACACCTTGATCATCGGAATATTTCCACTCGTGCTTAGTGTTTTATGGATCCATCAGAAGCGGCTTAGTAAAAATCTTAGATTAGCCGAGTCCATCAATAACTCCATGAAGAAAGTAAAAAGTAATGGTGACCTCATCATCAGAGGTGAAGGCGAAAATGATGTGCTAAGAATTACTACAGAAGCTTTTTTGTTTGCTAAAAGCACTGATAACTACGTTACCATCTACTTTTTAAATAACAGCTTAGTATCCAAAAAATTATTAAGGATATCTTTAAAATCACTCGAAGTACAATTTACCGAATTCACTTATTTAGTAAGAACGCATCGTTCATTCATCGTCAACATTTTTAATGTGGTCTTGGCGGAGGGGAACAGCCGTGGACTGACACTTACTTTGAAACATACTGATCATCATATAGCTGTGAGTAGAAAGCACATTTCGTTAGTTACCCAACTTATGAGAACATAGCATTTCTCCCAAATATCCCTCGCTATTCCCAAACACCCCAAAGCAACTCTATTCTTTAATCTCAGACCTTAATATCATCACATTTGGGCCATGAAGAAAATTATTCTGGTCTGTCTTTTTCTATTTTCAGGATTTTTAGTGGCCCAAAATTCTTCAGAGGTTTCTATAGCCATGAAGGACGGCGTTGTTCTCAAAGCAGATCTATACACGCCAAATCATCTGATGAAAGGGTCTGTTATTCTAATAAGAACCCCTTACCAGAAAGAGGGAATGAAGTCAATTGCACAATATTTTACCTCACAGGGCTACTATGTTTTGGTACAGGATGTAAGAGGAAAGTACAGCTCCGGAGGCCGGTTTGTACCTTTTTTAAGAGAGCGTGAAGACGGTGAAGCAACGTTAGCATGGCTTGCCGAACAACCTTGGAATAATGGGAAAATTGGACTCTGGGGGTCGTCCTATTTGGGCTATAGTGCCTTAACGTTGAGCGCTTCCAAACACACTCAGGTAAAGAGTATTTTTCATATGTCCGGATGGCTTGATGGTACGGAAGTAAATACACAGGGCGGTGCATTTCATCAAAGCTTAGTTATACCATGGCTGATTTTTGAAGGTCAGCGCTTGCAAAGGAACATGAGAAAAATGGACTTGGAAAAACTATTAAGTCACACCCCTACTTCAGAGGCACTTCCTGAATTGTTTTTTGCGCTTGAAAATGGAGACTCTATTCATTTGAGTGAGTTAAACGTCAATCACAAAGAATTTCCATTCGAAAACTCTAAAATCCCGATTTTCCATTACACAGGATGGTATGATTTTGTACTTCCGGGGGTCCTTTCTGTATACCAAGAGTTTTCAAGAAAGTCTGCTGGGAAGCAATATTTAACTATCGGTCCCTGGTATCATAACCAAGCGTATAGTAGCGATAATTCAGTAGGTGACTATACACTCCCGAAACAAGCGCAAACTAGTCTGGATGTGCTTTTGAATGAGTCTGTAGCCTGGTTTAATCACACATTAAAAGGCGAAAGTTTTAACCTACCCCGGGTTAAGTACTATGTTTTTTTCAAAAAAGATTGGAAAAGCTCCTCCACTTGGCCTCCCCCGGGTGGGGTAACTGATACCTTGTATCTTTCAGAAGATAACTTAGTACAAGCAGTAAAAGATACAGTCTCTTCGAGCGCTTTTATCTATGATCCTAAAGACCCGGTACCCACCTGGGGAGGCGGAAATTTTCATTTCTTGATGGATATCATGGGGATAAAAGAACAGTCGAAGATCGAATCAAGGGCAGATGTAATAACCTTTACGTCTTCTGAGTATAAAAAATCCGTAACCTATGCCGGGCCAATTTCTCTGAAACTATATTATAAAACAGAAGGCAAAGCCACCGACTTTACGGCTAAACTAACCTTGGTGGATGATTTAGGTCAATCCTGGAACATTAGTGAAGGCATCATCCGTATTCCCAAAACAACTCATAACATAAGTAAGACCACCATCACACTTAACGATGTGGCTTTTGAAGTAAGAAAAGGATGGAGGCTACGAATACAAGTAAGTAGTAGCAACTTTCCCAAGTTCAATAGAAATCCTAATACAGGAATAGATCCAATGGACGCGACCATATTCATCTCTGTTAAACAAACTATTTATCATGGAAAAAAATACCCCTCACACGTCAAGCTTTATGAAGTTTCTGAATAATCCATATCTTATCATTTGTCTTCTTTTAGTCAGCAATTCTTATTGTCAAGGTGAAAAATCAAGTTTCTTAACAGGAAAAAACTGGTACAGCCAAGGTGAATATTTAAAGGCCATAGACGCTTTTGAAAAGGCCGTTACACAATCTCCTAATACTGCCGATTATCACTATTGGCTAGGAGCAGCAAATATTGGAGCTTTGGAAAAAGCAAGTTTCTTTGAAAAGGCCGCCCTGTCTTCAAATGCCAAATCTAATCTGATAAAGGCCATAGAACTTGATCCAAATCATAAATCCGCCAGAATTCAATTAGCTAATTACTATATACAAGCCCCTGCTATTGCAGGAGGAAGCTA
This sequence comes from Bacteroidota bacterium, assembly GCA_039199635.1. Taxonomy (GTDB): domain Bacteria; phylum Bacteroidota; class Bacteroidia; order Cytophagales; family Cyclobacteriaceae; genus Fulvivirga. Next base: position 4,273 of record JBCCSU010000074.1, read on the forward strand.
CTCAAAAGCGCTGGAACAGGCGGAAGAGCTAAAGAAAATTGATCTTTTTGCAGGTATTGAAGTTGAAGCCTCGGTATATCTAAATGATGAAGAATATGATAAAGCGGAAAAAGTGTATTTGGATATGATAAACAATGGCCGAAGTAATGAAATAGTATACTATCGTCTTTCGGTAATCAGCAAAAGCAAAGAAGATTTTAAGCAAGCCCTGGCCTATTGCAGAAAATCCATAGAGGTTTATCCGGATTATTTATTGGGCTATTATCAGTTTGGAAAAGTAGCATCTCTAGGGAAAATAAAGTTAGAGGACGGAATAAAATACTTGAATAAATACATCCAAGCTGACTATCAAAAAGGACTACCTAAAAAACATTGGGCCTATTACAGGCTTGGTGAAATATATAGAATTCAAAATAAGCTTACCGAGGCAAGAAAGTCATACGAGGCATCTACAACACTTAAAAGTGATTTCAGTCAGGCAAAAGAGGCGCTGAAAAAATTGAATTAGTTTGAGGTGAAAAGAGAATTAGTAACCCTTAGAACACCACTAAAATAACAGCTACAGTGACCAACCCCAGGAAAATCATCCCTGCTTCAAATCGGGTCTTCATATGTTTTTGTGATGTGATCATGATGTAAATGTCTAAAACAAGATGTAATTCATCAATCCGGATCGACTGAACTGCCGGAAAAGTAGACTGAATCGGGTGATTGACTGACTGAGTTATCTGAACTTAACCGACTTTAAAGTGCTCAAATCAATATAATGATATGCGGTGTGCTCTTGATCCCGGTTATAGATCTTCACCTCTAACTGTTTAAATTCCCCTAAATATCTGTCCACATAAATAGGGAATGAGCTATGCTTTTGAGGATCATAAAATAGAGTGAATTTATCCAGCTGTTTGCCTGAGCTTGCATCGGATACCACCACTTCCAGCTCATCGTTATTTTCGTAATCCAGGTCCAAATAGGCTCTTTTTAAGTTTGAGGCTTTTGCCGTCCATTCTATTTCGTCCAGTAGCAGCAGTTCCTCACTATTTAGGGGCAGAGCCAGTCTAAAGTGGTACGTTCCAGGCTGAAAAACTTCATCGGTGTAACTATAAGACTTTTCCATATGCCCAAAAGCATTGATTTGAAATGGAATGTCAGCGATATGAACGTATTTAAATTCAGTTGAATGTCTTCTTAATAGTTGAGTTTTTGAAGCAAGATGGGCCAGCGAATCGGGAAGTTGCCACTGAATGGTGAGCTTATTTCCGTTTTCCTTTGCGTAAAATTGATCTAAGAGGTTCGTTTTTTGACTACTAAAGCCCTTAGGTTTATGGCTTACTTCCAGGAGGTACGAGCAAAAATCATGAAGATAACCATCTACGTTGAGCCAATAGGTTCGGCCTTTAGCCAAATTTCTTAGTGCTACGTGAATATCATCTTGTGTGGCTAAGGAAATACAATCTATTAGATCATAGGTATCAGGGGAACAGAGCTCTCCTGAAAATACAACCAGCTGTACACCACGAAGATCCCGGCAACTTTGGCCGCTTATGTTCACGTACAGATTACTTGAACCGTCAGCAGTAAAAGTATACCATTGGTCATTATGGTATTTGATACACTTTCCTGTGAGCTTCGTGCTGATACAATTATATTGAACCGTGTTGCCGTGAGTTTTAGAGGATACCGGTTGATTTAGAAACAGTACCTCTGCCTCGGTCATGTTATCATTTGAAGTCTGTGTGTAGCAGGTAACTGATACGCCAAGCTGAAGAAATATAAAGATCTTGTAAGTAAATCTCACTAGTCCTCCCGTAAGCTTGTCCCGGAACAATGGATTAACTCCCCTTAATGCGCTTTCAACCAATTCTCCCCTACACCCGCTTCTACCTCCATGGGCACTTCCAGATCCACCGCAGACATCATAAGTTTTACCACGTTGTCTTTTACATAATCCGTCTCCTCGTTCGGTACTTCGAAAACCAATTCATCATGGACCTGCATGATCATCTTTGATTTTAAGGATTCTTTCTTAAGCCAGTTATGAATGTTGACCATGGCTATTTTGATGATATCAGCCGCACTACCTTGAATTGGCGCATTAATGGCATTGCGCTCAGCATAACCCCTCATAGTGGCATTTCTCGAATTAATATCTCGGAGATAGCGTCTTCTGCCCATAATGGTTTCTACATATTCCTTCTCTTTGGCTTTTTCAATCGATTCATCCATATAGCGCTTGATCCCGGGAAACTCTTCAAAATAGGCTTTAATGATATCCCCAGCTTCACCACGCGGGATATTCAGATTCTGAGATAGCCCAAAAGCAGAAATACCATAAATTATTCCAAAGTTCACTTCTTTAGCTTTACGCCTCATAGTGGGATCTACTTCGTCTAGGGAAACCTTAAAGACTTTGGCCGCTGTGGTGGCGTGAATATCCCGTCCGTTTTTAAACGCATCTATCATAGGCTCATCTTGAGCAAAGGCTGCGGCTAGACGTAATTCTATTTGTGAATAATCGGCCGATAACAAAACATGATCATCACCGGCTGGCACGAAGGCTTTTCGTATTTCTCTGCCTTTAGGTGTACGGATAGGTATATTCTGTAAGTTAGGGTTATTCGAGCTCAACCTACCGGTAGCGGCCACCGCCTGATTATAATCAGTATGAATTCTACCATCTCCGGGACTCACCATTTTTGGCAGCGCATCTACATAAGTAGATTTCAGCTTTTGATATTCCCTGAACTCCAGGATCTTGGCCGCTATTTCATGTTGATTAGCTAGTTTACTCAGTATTTCTTCACCCGTTGCATACTGACCGGTCTTTGTTTTTTTAGGTTTTTCGACCAGCTTCAATTCATCAAAAAGTACTTCACCCAACTGTTTGGGAGAAGCAATATTAAACTCTCGCCCGGCTATTTTAAAGATTTCGGCTTGCGCTTTCAAGCTTTCTTCCTGGAGCTCCTTAGACATAGCTGTTAGTGCGTGCTCATCAATTCGTACCCCCTCAAACTCCATCTGTGCCAGCACATTTACCAAAGGCAGCTCAATATCATTCAACAATTTAGCAAAACCCTCTTTATCTATCTCATCTGCTATTTTTTGTTTGAGTTGCAATGTGATATCAGCGTCTTCACAAGCGTAGTCTTTAATCTCTGATGGCTCAAGATCAGCCATATTTTTCTGGTTTTTACCTTTAGGGCCAAGGATCTCCGTAATGGATACTGGTGAATAGTTGAGGTACTGTTCTGCTAAAACACCCATCCCATGCTTAGTTTCTGGCTCTATTAGATAGTGGGCGAGCATAGTATCAAATAGTGCGCCTGCAACATGGATGTTATACTTCTTCAAAACCAGAATATCATACTTGATATTCTGACCTATTTTTAATGTTTTCGGATTTTCTAGTGCTTTTGAGAGCATAGCCATAACTTCCATAGCCCCATCTTTATTCTTGGGTATCGGGATGTAAAAGGCCTTTGACTTTTCGTAAGAAAAAGCGATACCCACTACTTGTGCCTCCACGGCATCTACCCCCGTAGTTTCAGTATCAAAACAAAACTCCTGCTGCTCATTCAGCACATTCACGAGTTCTTTGATTCCAGCGTGATCTGTTAGTAACTTATAATCATGCGAAACAGTATCAATAGTTGCTCGAGGGGCTGGCGCACTACTTTCCAGCTCAATAGCTTCCTTACTGGCCTGACTGAACATGTCCAGCTGTCCAGAGCTACTTGATGTACCGCTCAGCTCCTGATTGAAGACGCGCTTCATAATAGTTTTAAACTCCAGCTCTTCGAAAATCGGAGTTAACTTTTCCTCATCAGGACCATCGTACTCCAGGCTTTTTTCATCAAAAACTATGGGCACTTCAATATTAATGGTAGCCAACTCTTTGGACAAAATACCTTGCTGGCCGAACTCCTGAATTTTCTTTTGTTGTGCTCCTTTTAATTGATCAACATTGGCCACTATCCCCTCTACGGTGCTAAACTGTTTGAGTAATTTTGAAGCCGTTTTCGGGCCTATTCCGGGAATTCCTGGAATATTATCTACGCTATCACCCTGCAGGCCTAGCATATCAATGACTTGATCAACTCGCTCTATATCCCATTTGGCTAGCACTTCCGGTATCCCCATTACATCCACCGCATTTCCCATATAGGCAGGTTTGTAAAGGTACACATGCTCTTCTACCAGCTGGCCAAAGTCTTTATCCGGTGTCATCATGTATACTTCAAAATCATGACTAGACGCTTTTTTAGCCAAAGTTCCAATGATATCGTCCGCCTCATAACCGTCAAGTTCCAGGATAGGAATATTAAACCCTCTCAAAATGTCTTTTACAATCGGGATACCTATTTTAATATCTTCCGGTGTTTCTTCCCTATTAGCCTTATACTCCTTAAACTGCTCGTGGCGAAAAGTAGGCGCTGAGGTATCAAAAGCAACGGCTATGTGGGTAGGTTGCTGCTTTTGTAATACTTCTAATAGCGTATTGGTAAATCCAAACATAACGCCCGTATTAATGCCTTTTGAGCTGATCCTGGGGTTTTGACTAAATGCAAAATGCGCTCGATAGATCAAAGCGTAGGCATCGAGCAAAAATAGTTTTTTGGAAGGTGTACTCATGATCTAAAGGTAGTGAATGAGACGCAATTACTTATTGCTATTTTTGACTACCAGTGAAGTTTGAATGGAAGATTTATCTTTGCTTTCAACCATTTCATTTCAGGTAATAATGGATTGCTAATTTCCGGGAACTAGGCCTTGGCATTCTCTTAGACGATCAGATCATTTTGACTTGAGTCTATTATGTATTCAATAGAAATCTATTCGGTGATTTTTAAATGAATAGACTCCCTGTAAAGATTTAATCTTTCCGCCTACCATAATGATACGTCCAAAGGCTTGAAATAGTAATCAGTGTTTTTGAACTGATGAGTTTATCTCAACCTCGCGTACTCAATATAATCCGTACAAGGCGGCTCAAGATTCAGCTTCTTCATGGATAAAGCGAGTTGACCCCTGTGATAAGTACTATTTTCAAGTACATGCGTTATTATTTCTCTAATAGTACTTTCATATTTCTTTCCCTTGGAGTTTTTATAAAAAATCATTTCTTCAAAAGTCTGAAATTGATGCCCATCAAGGTAGTTTGACCAGTTGGTAGAACTTTCCATGGTCATCGTTCTCAACTCTCGGAGTTTATATTTCTCCCACAAAGGAAAAGGTGAAGTGGGTAGATCTTGAATACGATTTAACCAAACAATCTGATTACTAATAATATGACTGAATAATGTCAATAGGTGATCGTCATTAGTCTCACACTCCTCCAGCGTAATTAACATTCTTTGATTGGCCCAATCATTGAACCTGATCAGATCTTTAAAGTGATTTTTCATTGGTTTTTAAAGTTCATGGCTTGTGTGTCACACAACTTATCACGTAAGGCCAAATTTAGGCATTTTTTAGCCACAAAAACTTTGCAACCACAAGTCTTCTTACCTGAAGAGAAATGACTTTTCGTACATTAATCAAAGGCTATCCAGAAACTCTTCGGCATTTTGTAGATGCTCGTTTAGCTTATCCTTATCCATCTTCTCCACTAACCGCACCATCATACTCATACGTTGGTTTTTTGAGAACTCTTCTTGGTGAACGTGTATAAACCTCCAAAACAACCCGTCCCATATTTTGGTCCACTCTCCTTTACCAAAATCACTCATCTTTTTTAAATAGTTTGACCCTGAGATATAAGGTTTGGTAGTGATCAGGCCTCCGTCAGCATATTGGGTCATGCCGTATACGTTAGGCACCATCACCCAGTCATAGGCATCTATATACATTTCCATAAACCAACGATAGATATGATCCGGATCAAACTCGCAGAGTAACATGAAATTACCCATCACCATCAAGCGTTCTATGTGATGGGTATAGCTAAACTTTAACGCTTTACTAATTACATTGTCTACAGGTGCTATACCTGTTTCCCCCGTCCAGAAGGACTCCGGTACAGCTCTGGAATAGCCCCAGTGATTATTAGTACGCTCAAAACCGCCCTCAAATTCATAAATACCCCGCATAAATTCTCGCCAACCAATAATTTGTCGAACAAATCCCTCCAGACTGTTTAGCGGGAAGTGATGCTCCTCATGCAGCTCAAAAGTTTTATCGAGAATTTGCCGAGGGGTAAGTAGTCCTATATTTAAGGGAGCCGTGAGTAAGCTATGAAATAAGAAATTTTGATCTTTGCCGAAAGCATCTTCATAATCACCAAATAATAACATTCTGTTCAAGAGAAAATCTTCAAGCCACTTCTCCGCTTGATAAAAAGTAACCGGATAAATAAAATCCTCAACCGTACCATAGTGATCAGGAAAATGCTCCTGCACATATACTTTAGCTGCTCTCAGGTAATCATTTTCCTGTGCCACATATAAACTAGGCGGGCTTATATTCTTTGGTAGTTTTTTACGGTTTTCATCGTCAAAACTCCACTTTCCACCTGTGGGCTCCCCACCATCCATTAAGATGTTCATTCTCTGTCGTTGTTTCTGGTAGAATGAAGCCATAAAATATCCACTTTTCTTTCTTGGCATCATTACTTTTAACTCATCTAGTGGGGTGAGAAAGGCAGGAGTTTTGAATTTCTTTAATTCTATATTAGATGATTTTGCCGCCTTGTTTAGTCGTTTTTCAAGCCAATAGTCTGTGGTGTCAACATATTGAATCGTTTGAACACCATCCTGTGCAAGTTGGGAGAGTAGCGCGGCAAGATCATCATAACTGCCAAAGTCAACATACTTGACCTGTTGACCTTGTTGGAGTTGATAGGCCTCATAAAACTTCATTGAGGCCCGGTGAAGTACCAACTTTTGTTTGTGGAATTTGAATTGAGTGAAATAAAGGTGTTCCTCCACTAAAACTATCTCATCTATCGCGTTAATAGCCGGATTACTAGAATAAAGTTGGTGAGGAAAGATCAGTGCTACAGTCATAGCCAAAAAACAGGCTTATCCTGCTTTATGTTATCTGCAACCGGAACATTTAACTTACTAAAAGGCAGTTAATCTGAAAATAATGTAACCGGTCGCGGCACCTGAGGCGGCAGTTCTAAAAGTTTGTATCATTGAATCATAAAGCCAACTATAGACAACGATTTACCCCTCAGAGCCAGGTTCTTTGAGGGGTATTTTGTTTTAAGGACGTAAGTGTAGGTGCACTCTCAATTTAATAGGTTCTGTACACAGTTACGGTAATGTAAGGATGATGAGCATAGTATCTGATCAAATATACGGACACTTTATATCGAACTGGTAGATTCGAAAAAGGTATGAATTCATCACCTAACTGGGGAAGTATAATAACCTGAGTTGGATTAATAATTCAAACAAAATCCCTTCTTGCGTTCCCGTAACGATGTATGGGCCAGGCTATCGGCAGAAATAATTTAAATGTTGACATTCGTTTAGAGATGCGGCTTAAAGCTGATACTGATCATTGAACGTAAATAACCGCAGCCGGTCGTAAGTACTATATCAAAAGGAGCATTGTGGCGTTTAAAGAAATATAAGGCCAACTATAGACAACGATCTGCCCTTCAAAGCTAGGTTCTTTGAAGGGCATTTTGTTTTTAGTTTAATATGCGATAAACCGGATAGGTCATATGTGCCTTCTCATAATAAACAGAACGCTTGTAGATGAAATCGAGTTGTGCATACCAATCATTAGCAAACTTATCGTTCAATTTCTTTTTAGCTTCAAATTCCACTCTAAGTGAGTCATCTTTTTTGAGAAGTTGCCAGGCTACGTCTTCAAAAACATAGGGTGAAAAATGCTCTTTCTGCTGTAAGATAGTATCGAAAAAATTCCAAGCGAAAAACGAATCAGTGGCTTGAGGCTCAAGTACTTCTATGGCATATCTTGCTTTCTCTTGATCTATTGGGATCATAAAATCTCCCGCTGTAAATGATATCTCCTGAATTGATGGTGAAACAGTGACTGATCGATGCGGGTAGTGCCCTTCATAAGGAGAAGAAGAAGTCTTGTAACTTTCTATACGATAAACTTCTACCCTTATAATAGAGTCATTTTTCAAAGGGATCATCTTCACTTTATTCTGCTTCAGATTGGTGAGTACGGAATGCCAACTCTGTGGAACAATATAGGCTTTGGGTACAGTTATCTCCGTTTGTGGTACGAAATAGTTATAATAAGGCAGTGTTTTTTCGTATGGTTTGTTACGGCCATATAACAGACGTGACTGGCCAGTCACTTTGCTTTCAATTATCTCTCCCTGGTATCCCTTAAACTCAATTTCTTTAAAATTAGACTTACTTAGCTTCCAGGCAATAGGATGTTTCACACCGGGCTGGATAGCTTTACTCTGGTTAACTTTTATTTCTCTTATCTCTTTCCGATAAGTATTGGCCAGTTCCAATATACTTTCCAGAAACATGTAACTAGCCTTTACTCTCACATTGAAAGGTTTTAACATATGGGTCTCTATCATAAATCCTAGGGTATTAAACAGCGCGGCATACCCGGTAGAATATCTGGGGTTGTCAAGGAACTGTGAAAATCCGTTTTCATCCGGTGTACTGTTAAATACATTTACATAAGGTGTGATTTCATATTTTTTCTCAAGCATTTTTTGCTCTAGTGCAGGCGTGAAAACTTCTTCTATAAAACGCCCCATTTCTCCACCTATTTTATTGTGCTGGGTGGCCAAATGCGTAATGGCGTATTGATAGTCCGCTCCATTGCTCACATGCGTATCAATAAAAATATCAGGATTTACTTTGTGGAATATTTCATAAAAGGACTGAGTATTTCGCGTATCTGACTTAATAAAGTCACGATTGAGGTCATAATTACGGGCGTTACCACGAAACCCGTATTCGTCTGGGCCATTTTGGTTAGCTCTGGAGGCTGTATTTCGATTCAATGCCCCTCCAATGTTGTAGATTGGAATGACAGCAATAATCACTTTTTTAAGAATTTCTTCTATCTCCGGGTTCATGGCCAGGTCTCTGATCAGCATCATAGATGCCTCTATGCCATCCGGCTCGCCCGGATGAATACCATTATTGATTAAGATAATCGATTTACCTTGACGGTATGATTCCTCATAGTCGAATTGCCGGGTTGCATCCAGTGTCACCAAATGTAACGGAAGTCCCGAATCTGTCGCGCCCATTTTTAATACCTGTACATATTCAGACTTTTGGGCCAAGTCTTCATAAAAGCTTATTGTTTCCTCGTATGTACCGGTAGATCTTCCATCTGTTTTTTCAAATACCGTCTGTTGTGCCAGACTATCTGAAATTCCCGTAAAGATTATACTGATAACCGTTAAAATATATCGCATTGGTTTACTTTTGAAGAATACTGAAAGTTAAGAATTAAGGTCTTAAAGAATGGATTTAGTAGATCAAATCATACGAGAACGCAGATCGATTTATACCAGTATGTTTTCAGGAGTACCTGCAGATGATGCTGTTATTCAAGATATGCTTGAAAATGCTAACTGGGCACCCACTCATAAATTAACTGAACCATGGAGATTCGTAGTATTTAAGGGTGATGGTTTAAAAAAATTAGCTTCTTTTCAAGCTGAACTCTACAAATCCAGGGCCGAAAAACTGGGGAGTTTCAATGAAGTTACTTATCAAAAATTATCTACTAAGCCTCTAGAGTGCTCTCATATTATAGCCATTGGCATGAAACGCAATGAAGTAGTCCCAGAAGTAGAAGAGATTTGCGCAGTGGCTGCGGCAGTGCAAAATATGTGGTTAACGGCATCACAGAAGGGTGTAGCTTGCTACTGGAGTACTGGCGGCATCACCTTCTATGAAGAGGCTAAAGCATTTTTTGAACTTGATGAAAATGATAAACTCTTGGGGTTTCTTTTTATTGGAATGCCTAAATCAGATAAAAAAATTCCAGGTAAAAGAACAGCTATTCAAGATAAAGTGAAGTGGGTTCAGTAAAGCCTTGAGTTTCAGATTGTATGTATGCAAAGGCTCAAGAAGGTAACGGTATATAGCCTGTTTCTCCAGGTACCATTTTAAAATTCTTTTCCTGCCAACTTACCTTTGCCTTTTCAATCTTTTGTTTAGACACTGATACGAAGTTCCAGTGAATGAATCGCTCTTCAGGAAAAGGCTCTCCGCCAAAAATCAGTAGATGAGTATTTTCACCAACTACCAAAGTACACGTGTCTTCTTCCTTTGATACCAATAAGTTACCGGCCTCTATCTGACTGCCACACGCCTCTACGTACCCTTTAACTACGCAAACTCCTATCTCACCATATAACTGATTACCTGCTTCAAAGTGATATCTGGCAGTAGTTTTGACCTCAATCATATACAGAGGAGAGTGAACTGGAACAGGTGACTGATAATAGTAGGCACTCCCTGCTATCAATACAAAGTGAGCACCATTATCTTCCCATTTGGGTAAATCCTTTTGAGGTATATGTGTGAAACTTGGATCAATATCTTCTTTATCACTTGGCAGTGCCACCCATATTTGAAATCCATGCAGCAAATATTCTGAACCGTCACGCCGGCTTTCAGGTGTTCTTTCTGTATGCACTACACCCTTACCCGATGTCATCCAATTCACAGAACCGGGTGTTATTAACTGCTTCACTCCTGTACTATCCCTATGAACAATCTCACCCTCAAATAAATAGGTAAGTGTAGAAAGCCCAATATGCGGATGCTGCCCAATATCTAGATAACTGCCGTTCCCAACGGTAGAAGGCCCCATATGATCAATAAATATAAACGGACCAATCATCCGTTTTTTCCTAAATGGAATGAGACGACCTACCAGAAAATCGCCGATATCCCTACTCCGCTCTTCTATGATTAAACCTGTATTTGACATTTGTTAAATATAGTAATTATGAAGGTACAATAACCTGCCACCTAAAGGCCCACATCCACTTAAGGGTGTATTCATCAGCACCGGATGCCTGAAGTATTTGCTCCAATTCTTCCTTTTTAAAAGATCGAAGTACCGAAACACCCGCGTCATTTTTTACCATCGGAGACCTGGAGAAAATACTGGTCAGTATATTAATAGAATGATACGCAAATGGATGGCGATGTAGATCGTTTAAGGCAATTCCCAACCTGGCCTGATCACGAAGTGACTTCAAAAGGTCTACCAATTCGTTATCAGTAAAGTGATGGGTAAATAAGGTGGCCGTTATAATATCAGCATTTAACTGGGTGAAATCTTCGGAAAAGATATCCAGGGCTTTGTAGCTAATCTCTGGAAACTCTGCTGAATTCTGGCTGGCAAAATGAATAACATTTGGATTGGCATCTACTCCTATTAATTCAACTTGTATTTTTTTTCTTCGAGCCCATAGCGCGATAAGCTTGAGCATATCACCGCCACCGCAGCCAATGTCAATAATTCTGTAGGTCTCTTGCTTTGTACTTTCTATTAGTCTGCTCACTGCGTTTATAGTAACGTAGTTGCCACCCAGCCATTTATTAATAGTCTCAAGTTCCCGTAAAGTTTGCTCTATTACCGGCCCTGATGAATTCAGGTCATCCATTAATTCGTCTTCCTCAGATCGCTTAGTGAACTTAGACCTCATGTAGTAACTTGAAAAACGATACTCTCCAGTGTAAGGCCAGGCCCAAAGGCAAGGGAGAAAATTCGATCACCCTGATTCGATGAGTCCATGCTGTGCATTAATCTTTTCAGCACAAAAAGTACTGTTGGAGAAGACATATTACCATACTCTCTCAATATTTCATGGGCAGCCGTGTTATCAGACCGACTGATTCCAAGCTTCTGCTCTACCACATTTAATATTTTCTTTCCACCCGGGTGAATGGCGTAATGTTCAAATGAAGTTTTAGCCACGGATAATCTATCCAAAAGCCTATCAATGCCTTGATCAATCACATCAGGTACATAAGTGGACAATCGCATTTCAAAACCAAAATCGCCCAAATTCCAGGCCATCTCTTCTATTCCTACCGGAAGCAAGTCACAGGCAAACTTGTTCATCGCTAAAGCAGGCTGCCCAGGATCAGGGTTATTGCTGACTAAAACCGCTGCTGAACCGTCACCAAATAATGCATTAGCCAGCAAGTTATCATCCGCTTTTTCCTTTTGGAAATGAATACTGCACAGTTCAGTACATACTATTAGTACATTGGCCTCAGAATCACTGTCACAAATAACATTAGCTACCTTTAATGCATTAAAAGCAGCATAACATCCCATGAAATTTATTGCTGTTCGCTGAATAGTTAGGGGTAAGTCCAGTGCGTTCACCAGTTCGATATCTAGACCGGGAGCATAAAGACCAGTACAGCTTACTGTAATCAAATGAGAAATTTTAGTCTTATCAAAACCGTAAGGAAGACAATCTTCGATAGCACTAATGCTCAGCGCTAATGCATTCTTTTTAAAAAGAAGATTTCGTGATTTGGTAGAAGGAAAAGGTTCGAGGTTCTCACTGTTTTCGTAGAACTCAAATCCATCTTCTTTCGCATAGTCATCAAGCACGGAATATCTATATGAAATGCCTGAAGCGCGATAAAGTGCTCTCAGCTTATCCGATTCCTCGGGATTTAGCTGGTGAGCACGAGTCATAAAACGATGTACCTCATTTTGACTAACCCTATTTTTAGGATTAGCGGTACCAATAGAAGTGATATATGCACTCATTAAATCAATAATACTTAAAAATTAATATCTTGGTGTAAAGGCTTCAGATAATGTTTAAAAAATCCACTTGGCTTCATCTTCGCATTCCATTTTCTTTTTTTTTGATGCCAGTTTTTTTATTTGCGCTAGCCGTATCACCTAATCTTAATGAAAGCAGGATAGTAATTGTTTTTTTTGCGCTTCATATTTTTTTGTATCCGGCCAGCAATGGTTACAATAGCTATTTTGATAAGGATGAAGACAGTATTGGTGGACTCAAACATCCCCCAAGGGTAAGTATTGGTCTTTACTACATGGCACTCATCTTTGATGTTATAGCCGTAGTTCTTGGTTTTATGATCAATTGGCAGTTTGCAGTTATGCTATTCATTTACGGCTTGGTTTCAAAAGCCTATAGCCATCCTACTATTCGATTAAAGAAATATCCATACACTAGCTGGTTCATCGCCGGGTTATTTCAAGGGTACTTCACTTTTATCATGGCATACATAGGGTTAAATGATTATGCAATAGTGCAGGCGCTACAGTGGAGTGTATTAGCACCTGCATTGCTATCTTCTGCTATTTTATGGGGTTCTTATCCTATGACTCAGATCTATCAACATGATGAAGATAAAAAGAGAGGTGATATTACATTGAGTTTAAAATTAGGGATACTTGGCACTTTCCATTTCACAGGGGTAGCTTTTGCACTGGCTACGGCCCTGTTTGTATGGTATTTCATCGATTTCTTTCAACTCAAATACGCCATCGTGTTTTTAATCAGTATGGCCCCGGTGGTACTCTTTTTTGGCTTTTGGTATTTAAAAACGAAAAAAGATCTCTCCCACGCCAACTTTACTAACACGATGCGACTGAACTTAATATCAGCCATTTGCTTAAATATCTTCTTTATTTATTTGTTTTTGGAAAGCACTCAGGTAGTCCAGGCAATCAGAGCTGGGTTTTTAATCTATGTAGATAAAACCTATGAGAGTATGAAGAGTTGTGCGGTTTTACCTTTTTTATAAAACAAAAAAAGGCAGCTGTATTAGCTACCTTTTTGATAAAAACTGGCAACGACCTACTCTCCCACGTGTTACCGCAGTACCATTGGCGCTGATGG
>JBCCSU010000075.1:0-18051 GCA_039199635.1 Bacteroidota bacterium
CCCTCCAAAATTGTACTTTCTAAAGAATAGAAAAACGAAAGAAAACCCGGAAAAAGCATTAGAAGACACGTATTTTGATCTGATCCGCTCATTTCCATTACCTAAGACCCCGCAATAAAACCATTTATCATGAGTGGCCTATTTGAAAGGGCTGAAATAAAAAAGGCTGTCTGAATAAGACAGCCTTATAATTAAGTTCTTGTTATTATCCCAATTTAAACGTAATTGGGAGAATAATTCTTTGCTTCACCGGCTTACCACGCTGCTTCGGCGGGCTCCATTTTGCCGCTCCTTGAATTACCCGTACGGCTTCTTCATCGCATCCTGCACCAATACCTTTTACAGCCTGTACATCTGTAAGTGATCCATCTTTATCCACTACGAACTGCACGTATACTTTTCCTTCTATCCCCATTCTTCTAGCTTGCGCTGGGTATTTCATTTTCTTAGAAACATAATCATAGAATGCTTGATAACCACCCGGTGGCATTGCAGGATCCTCGACTATTTGAAATATTTCATCTGCCACTTCCTCTTCAGGGGCTTCTTCTACGATAATGTCTTCTATCACTTCATCTTCAGTTACTTCGACATCCAAATCCACTTCGATCTCTTCTTCAATTTCTTCTTCATCAGGAACTTCGATGATCTCCGGCTGCTGGATTTTTGGTGGCGGTGGTGGCGGCTGCTCCGTAGGAGGTATCTCTAATAAGTCCTCAAAGTCATCTTGTACCTGACCCAGGTCTACAAGAGAACCGTCATCGTAATTGCGGTACTCAAAAGCAAATACCACAATAAGCATAGAAGCAAACAATCCGATGTTAAAGAATAACCCGGCTTTTTTACCTAAATCTGCTTTTTCAGTTTTTTTAGATTCCATTAGATAAACTTTTGTATTAGTGCATTTCTCGAAGTATCAGTAAATATACAAAAGTTATACAGAATTAGTTCAAGCTTTGAACAGGTTGTTTTGGAGATAAAATAACCCTACACCGCACAAAGCTCCAATAATATTCGCGATAGCATCCAATAATTCCATTCCTCTATCCGGAATAAACTGTTGAATAAACTCTATCATGAAACCATAAACTACCGCTGTAACACTACCGATTAAAACGTATCTAGTTTTTGACTTGATTCTCGATCTAATATATAATCCAGTGATTAGTAAGTAGGATTGAATCAGAAAAATTCCAGCGTGGCCTAATTTATCATAATCAAAAAGAGATAAATCCGGTACTGATTTACCGGGGGTTAATGTAAGTACAAGAATAAAAGATGCCCAAATGAAGGCTCCAACCAGATACTTGTTCAATGAGTGGGCTAACCTCCTATTAACTCTTTGTATCCATTTGCAGTAAGTAGTTCATCAAGATCTGTGTCGTCAGCCATTGTAATTTTAATCATCCAGCCCTTTTCATACGGATCTTCATTAGCGATCTCCGGAGATGATTCGAGCTCTGCATTAAACTCTGTAACTGTTCCGCTGATAGGCATGAACAAATCAGATACCGTTTTAACGGCTTCAACAGTGCCAAAAACCTCTCCTTGATCTATGGATTCACCTTCTGTTTCAATTTCTACGTAGACTATATCCCCTAATTCTCCCTGGGCAAAATCAGTGATGCCTACAGTGGCTGTATTTCCCTCTATCTTGACCCATTCGTGATCTTTTGTATATTTTAGGTTTTCCGGTACGTTCATGCGTTTAAGTTTTGAGTCAAAAATACATGCTTTTTCGAACTCGAAAAATAATTATTGAGCTAAACTGAATCTTACCTGTACACCCAGCCGGGTAGTAGCCCTTCGAAATGATGTTGATATCCTTGGCTCATTGATGTTACGCTCGAAATAAAACTGCAGATTTAGTTTTTCATTTAATATATAATCAATGTTGGGCCGGAATTGAATGTTAAGGGCTCCATTTGTTACAGTGCTAATTTCATTAAGTCTGCGCTGAATAGTCTCAGTATCGCGAATAGTAAAATTCATTCGGAAGGTCAGATCATTTTTAAGTGTTATTACTCGGCCTTGAGACTTGAACGGAAGTCGCATATTTTTCTTGGTGAACCCCAACTCTAAAACTACATCATTGCTATTCACCTCCGTTACCTGCGCGTTATTAATATTTAGCGCAATATCTCTCTTGGTTTTATACTCCACTCTTGCTGTTAAACGGCTTTTTGTTCGAATACTTACGCCTATTAATGGACTAAATTGTTCGCTGATCATCACCTGACTGATGTTATAGATGGGAATCAAATCACCATCATTTTCTACATCTCTGGCGAAGTCTCTGGTATTGTAGTTATCTAGCCCATTATTCAGCTCTAAACCTTGGCCATATTCGAGATTACTATTGTAATTGGTTACGGAATAGCTCGATTGATAGGCATGAGTAATGCTAATGGATTGAAATTTCTCCTGAAGTGACGGAATTTTACCTAAGCCGGCAAAATCAATTCTCCAGTTTGGTATGGGAGTTTTAGGGAAAGGGCTCAAGCTAACATCTTTGGCATCCCTGCCTGAGTATGCGGCTATAAAAGCAGGTATCAATACATCTTGCGAGTTAGTATCGTAAAGAGGGTTTATTTCTCTAAACCGCGCAAGAATTTCCAGGCGATTTCTTTCAAAGTCTTCAAAGACAGGCGAATTGTTATTGTCATCGCTACGTTGAAATGCTGTCCCGATCGTGAGAAAAGAAATATTATAAGCTCCTGAACGAGCTGGATTTAAGG
Organism: Bacteroidota bacterium; assembly: GCA_039199635.1. Classification (GTDB taxonomy): domain Bacteria; phylum Bacteroidota; class Bacteroidia; order Cytophagales; family Cyclobacteriaceae; genus Fulvivirga. Next base: position 2,739 of record JBCCSU010000075.1, read on the forward strand.
AAATAAAACGACCAGAATCAGGTACAAACCTAAAAATCTCTTCAAATGCTGAATTCTCTGTTTTTTTTGCGTTCAGCTGTATCTTGAAATCTTTAAAGGGCTCTAAATCCGCTCTCAAATCAATAGTTTCGGTTTCTGTTTGCGTAAAAGGCGTAGTTAGATTGGAATTTGTAGTAATTAGATTATTTTCAGCCAGCCTATTTCTGATGTTTGGATCCTGTGAGCCAAAGATAAAGCCCCAACCAGGCTCGTTAAAGCTACTATCCATACCAAAAAGATAGACCTGAGGCTTAAAGCCATTAATTATAGTACCTTCTCTCAATGAATAGGTAGCATTAAGAGATCTAATAGACATCAAAAACTTAAGTATACCCTTAGCAAACTTACTGTCTGACTTTTTGTTAGCGGTGGTATCAGATTCAGTATTCTGTCTGAGACTACTCCGTCTTGTATTCTGGGGAGGTGAGTTGATCTTCTTAAGAAAATTAACTTTATTGTAAAGTTTTACCAAGTCAAATTTTCCACTTACAGAGTTATCCCGGCTATTCTGAAGTGTATTGCCAAAACCGAGTGTATCTGCCTGTTGTGGGTTAGCATAAAAGGGTCCGGCGGTCCAGGCGTAGTTCACTTGGTACCGTAAGTCACCATTGATCCAATCGGTTAATGGAAATTTATCTAGTGGCAGTCTATAGTTGGCGTTTATACTCTGGTTAAAGTTTTTGAGCCTGCCGAAGCGTTTTAAATTCGACCAAATTGAATCCCGGTATTGTTCTCTACTGATAAATTCTCTTTGCTGCGCAGAATCAGGCTCTTCAAAACTTTCCCCGCCAAATGGGCTACTGTTTGGTTCATCGATTATGGCTTCAGCTCTCGCCGTATAATCAATAGATAAGCTTTTGAAAAGATCCCATCGAAGATTGTAGTTCCGGTCAAAAGTGAAGAACTTCTCAAAGTTCTCAAGATTGCCATTATTATCATTGCGATAAATTCGCTGGACTAATTGCCGATTTAGGTCCCAGCGCACCGAAATATTAGTAGGTATCGGATTGATGTTGAATTCCTTAAAAAGTTTAAGATACTTCTTATCCAGTAATTTGGAATTTTTCAAGGGTTCCCATGGCTCATTAGTCGGGCTGTAATTATAGGCTATGGAACCTGTTTGGTTCTCCCTTAAAAATCGCTGCAGATTAAAATTAGTTTGTAAAACCTCACTGAAAGAGTATGAAAAACTAAAATTCTCGAAATCATAGATGTGCTTTTTAGCTTCTTCTTTTACCTTAACCTTCCTTACATTAATGAAATTGATACTTCTTCTGGTTTCCGTATCAGTGACAATGTCCTGATATTCATCTCGTTCTTCTTGGGTAGCAAATGATTGAAGGGCGGCATCAACGGTAATATCAGGATTGGCGGGATCAAAACGTGGCTTAATAGTTGTTTTTTGGTAGCTCACGAACATTGGAACTTTTAAACCTAGCCGATCAGGCAGAAATTTATCCAATGTAATGTTGGCTGAAATATCATATGACGTAGTTTCCTCTCGCGTTCTTTCAGCAATCCTTGACTGAATACCTCCAAAACCAAAGGTGGTGTGTCTCACCGTAGCAGTTATGTTGGCTAAATCCGCCAGTTTAGCATTTAGAGTTGCGTTGGCAGCCCAGCCACGGGTGCGATCAAAATCAGTAACTCTGAGTTCATTGGCCCAAATACAGGCAGAATGCGGTCTTCTATCTGGTGATTTGGGATTTCTCACTCCAATGGTTAACCATTCTACGGCACTGAGATCCGGATTACCTCGTAATCTTATTCTATGCCGGCCTACTACTTTTGCGCTATCCCTCGGAAAAACTAAGCTCTTATTCAATCCAAGTCGATCTCTTTCGCTTTTAAGGGCATAAAGCTGATTTAGATCAAGGTCAATTTGGTTGCTATCAGGCCATATTTCTGAAGCTACTTGAGATCCTGGCGGGGTTATTTTTAAAGGGATCTCAATTTCATAATAGTTAGAATCCACATCGGTACCCATGCGTAAGAAAGCGGTTACCTCACCATCTTCAGCGGTTTCACTATCAGCATGCAAAAACATTTTTACGCGGCCGTAATTGATTAGATCGAGGCCTACTTGTTTTACTACAGCCCTGGCCTGGCCATCATCAATATTTTCAACACACACCTGGAGTGATTGCTCATTAAGTCTTCTTTCCACAGCTGAGGTGTTATCTCGGTCACGGTCAAATCCAGGAGGTAGAACATAAGGTGACTGGGTTTCTGTACCAGCTCCGTTTTCTTCAATATTCACCACGGAAACGGTGAAGTCATCCGGCGGATCAAAATTATCACCATCATCACTAAAACCGGCGGCTTTGAATCTGCCAGGGTCTCTACGCCAGCGGCTGGCTACAAACCTGAAGTTTGCTAATCTTAGAACTACCGGTTCTTCAAAATCCGTCATATACATTCGCATATAGCGGATACTTTTAAAGCCGGAAATATTTCCTACTGGTTTATCCGGCTGGCGTATAGGTATTCGAAACAGATACCAGGTAACTCTTTCACCCTCTATGGTATTGGTGATTTGATCTACTACGAACTTGTTATCGGATAACTGATCCGGCTCAAGATCTACTTTATACTCGTAGTACTCTTCTAATTCACTCAGTGTGTTATCATCATTTAGATCTTCGTTATCGGGTAACGTAGTGCCGGAAGGAGTAAATAACGAGTTTTCACTGGTGACAACAGGAGAATTATTTTCCAGGCCGTTAAAGTTTTTGTATCGCTCTAAAATGCCCGCATTTCGTTGATCCAGGTCATCGCCCAGAAAATAAGTGAAATCATCAGCTGAAGGGTCTTCAAAGTTTGACTGAAAGAATACCCGTTCTGCCTCATTATTCAGTCCGTCCAGGCCTATGTCCTGATTATCCCTGGCAGACTCAGAATTATCAAAAGCATTTGTTAGGAAGGGTTCTCGAGTTACAAAACCCCATTCAGTTTCATCAACAGCTTCCGGATTACTAGCTACACCATTAGGCGGCAAACCATTTTCGAAACCATGTCTATTATCCGGGATCACATCTTCGGAAATACTTCCTAAGTGAAAGAAAAGGTCTCCTCCTGTAGTAGTTCCGGGATTTCCCGATATTTCTGCGTTCTGGCTCCCCGGTAAAGTTCTTTGAAGGAAAGGGTCCATCATCCAGAATTCTATATATTCAACGTTAGCCTTATCAAAATCTACCTCTGAACGTATTGCGTTGGTTATACCCCCCCAATTGTCTTTTGGATCTCTAGAGTCTGTAAAGAATTGTCCGGTAGTTTCGGAAGTGTAGTTATACTGGCCACGTTCATTTGGGTAATATGCCAGATCAAATATTTGCTGAAAATTGATAATGTTGGGATCCAACCCAGGAAATATTTCTTGTGGAGTAACCGCTCTTACATAATGATTCTGTAATTCCACATCAGTGATGGCATCTGGTGTTCTTCTATCATTCCGGTAAAAGAGATTATCTATTTGATACCAGGCCAGTTTTGCTCTAAAATCACCTTCACTTCTGAGATTGGTTGAAGGACCGTGAAGTTCAGGCCTAAATCGTTCACTGGGTGTGGCAGCAAGACGCCAGTTGGCAGGGTTATTTAGTGAAAAAGGGGTAGCAGAGTTTTCAAAATCATCAATATATGAGGTTCCTTCTCCGTCAATAATATTGGACGTTCCGGGGATGAGTTGTGCAAACTCGGCATTAAAATTAATGGCTGAAGGCTCTTTTGTTTGAATCAAAGGCAATTTATCCAGCATTTTAGTGATGAATCTTGACTCTTTTTGAACATTAACATCAAAACCATACTTGGTATTCCGAGTGGGCTCATTACCTACGCTGATTCGTGAAATAAGGGGTCTTTCATTAAGGCGTAAAATGGTGGCCCCAAAGTTGACATCATCATTTAAACGATAATCGAACCGAGCGCCTAACAGGGTCCTTGATTGGAAATTAAAAAGGTCTGCTTTTTCATACGAGATGCTGATCTTTTTACCGGAATTTAAAACGCCTTCGTTGATTATACTCACTTTCCCAAAAGTGTAGTCTACCCGGTAATCCGTATTTTCCACTAAAGGAGAACCCCCAGCAAAAACCCGCACCGACCCTTCTGCAATATTGAAACCGGGTATGATGATCTCATTAGAGGATCCGGATTGGAATGATCCATCAATAATGTATTTGTTTTTGCTTGATACCAACTGCGCGTCAATTAGCGTTCGGTTATACAATTCATTGTAGGAAAATTTTGCTTTCAGTTCCTCTTCTCTGGGATCGTTACTAAACACAGAGTCTAGGGCATCACTGAAAGGTCTTAAAAAAGGGAAAATGATCAGGCCAGTTTCTGTATCTATTGTTACATCTTCTACAAAATCGAAGTTTCCATCTCTTTGAGGGTCGTTATTGGGATTGAGCTTATCAAGTCCTAAGATCTCAATGAGCGGTATTGTACTGGCCCTTATTCCTTCCTGAAGCTGTGGATTATCTATACCGGTGATATCATCACGATAGATTACCCTTAACTGAAAGCCTTCTGGGTTTATATTTGATGCATTTAATGAGTAGATATTTTTCATCATGAGCTCCCAGGTAGGTACTCGTTTTAATGTATTACTAGTTGGGTTCAGTGGAGCATCAATTCTAATTTGTCTTGGTCTTAATAGCTTTAAGAATACTACCTTATCCTCATCCAGGGTAGAATAATCTCTCGCCAGCTCACCTACGGTAAAGTTTTGTCCATTAAAGCTATATTGATACGAAACAGCGAGTGCTTCATCATTTTGTAATTTCCGAAATAGAGAAATGTAGCCAAGTTTTGAATTAATAGTGTATTCATTAAAATCCAGCTTTCGGGCGCTGGTAATTTTTTCATAATCTAGACCTTCTTGCAGTCCAGGAACTCCCATACCTTGGAATTCTCCCGGATTTCTATCAAAAAGCTCTTCCAGGTATTGATTGATCTCATCTGAATTACGAAGATTTGAATTCTCATCAGGCAGATTTTCAAAAATGTTATTGGCCCTATTATCATTTGCGATAAAGGTGCTATTTGTTTCAATTCTTTCACTTCTGAAGATGTTTTGTAAATTGGGTTCTGCCATATCCATTATCCCCACAACATCTCTTAAGGTTTCCGTATCGTTATTTCTATTAACTACATAAACCTCTACATTAGTGACGTTTACTCCTGAGCTTACTAAAGGTACTCCTGCTATCCATCTTTCGTAATTTTCTCTGAAGAAGTGTCCTAGAAAAAAGTGTCTGTTTTCGTCATAATTCGAAGCTAAGATCTCAAATTCCCGGCCTTGTGCTCCACCTCCTTCAATCTCTATTGTTTCTGATTTACCCCTTTGCGTAGAGGCAACGGTAGTCACAAAAAGGTCTCCAAACTGAAGCTGGGCCTTCACTCCAAACAGATTTTGCGCTCCGGTGATCAAGCTATTATTCAATGGAAGACTAACATTACCTATTTCTAATTTTTGTAGTATATCTTCTTGAAAGCCTGTGTATTCTACTTTGAGATTATTTTCAAAATCGAATGAATTGTTATTATCAAAATTGGCAGTTACCTGTAGTTTTTCACCAATCTTACCGGTAACGTTCATGCTGATTTGCTGATCAAATTCGAACCCACCGTTACGCTGCTGGCGTATGGGTATAGCAGGGTTATTTATTCGTTGCCACCGGCCACCAAAGTCCAGTGTTACAAAACCTCTTGGTATTATTTCCACATAAGTACCTCCGAATATTCTATCAAAAACGGGACTTATGTAGATAGGAGGGATCAAACTCCTGCCGCTAACCGCGCTTTCACCATCTAAACCTGCACTTCTGTTTTTCCAATAGTCTTTAAGCAATTGACGCTCCTGGTACCGCCTGAATTCTTCAAAGCTCATGGAAGTGGTAGGCCTGTAATTTAGATCCCCTATTTTTTCATAGATGGTATAGTTTAGGCCAGTGTCAATTTCCACATCAAGTTTCAAGCTTGCGGGGTCTTTCAATAACAGGGGAGATTTACTAAGATTATTGCTAAAAGGATCACCAAAACGGTCTTTTTGCTTAAAAGTGGGTTTTCGTGAAGGTTCATACGGTTTTTGAATGGTATCCGTTTCTGCGGTGTCAGAAACTGGATAAAAAGCGGATAGATCTATTGCTTTATAAGCCAGGGAGCGTGGGCTTACGGTAAAAGCAAGACTCATACAGCCTATGCAAGCCATAATACATGCCCATAAAGAATAATTGAATCTACCGAATGTCAAAACGTAAAAAAACTTATCAGGCGTTCTTGAGAGCTAGCTTGATCAATTCCTCCAATGTAATTGTATTTCCTGAATTTTTCAGGATGCTATCAATACTTTTTTCAGCAGCGTTTTTATTGATTCCTAACGTTACCAAAGCAGACAACGCTTCATTTTTAACTGTATTGCGTGAAGGGGAGACGATTTCTTTTCCTGTAGTCTCAAAACCTTCTTTTCTCATCTTATCTTTTAATTCAAGAATGACCCGTTGGGCAGTTTTAGCACCTACACCCTTCACACTTTGAATTGTTTTTACATCCTCTGAGGCGATTGCTTCTTTAAGTTCACCACTCGTTAAGGAGGACTGTATCATAAGCCCGGTACTCGGCCCTATACCTGATATGGAAATCAGGTGCATAAACATATGCTTTTCACTCTCGTGGCTAAATCCGTATAGAGTATGAGAATCTTCCTTTATGTGTAAGTAAGTATGAATTAAGGTGTCTTCTTTGTCTTTTAGGTCACTAAAGGTGGAGAGTGATATATTAATATGATAACCGATGCCGCCTACGTCTAAAAGGATATGTGTAGGCTCTTTTAGTACTAATTTGCCTTTTAAATAAGCTATCATTTGCCTTTTCTCTTATCAAATGTTTGTGCGTCCACTACGGCAATGGCTGCCATATTAACAATATCTCTAACTGAGCTCCCTAGTTGTAATACATGAACTGGCTTTTTCATACCAAGCAGTATGGGACCAATGGCTTCAGCGCCACCAATTTCCATCACCAGCTTGTAGGCAATATTCCCGGAAGCTAAATCCGGAAAAATAAGCGTATTTGCGCCTTTTTCTGCCAGCTTACTAAACGGATAGTTTTCCCGCTGTATATCTGTATTCAAGGCTACGTTAGCCTGAATATCTCCATCAATAATTAATGAAGGGTTCCTTTCCTGAGCTATTTCAGCGGCCTTTCGAGCTTTGTTCGGCACACTTCCTTTGGAGGTGCCAAAGTTAGAATAAGACAGTACCGCCATTCTAGGCTCAATATCAAAAAACTTAACTCCTCTGGAGGTCATTTGTATGATATCAGCCAATTGCTCCGGATCCGGATCTACGTTTACGGTAGTATCCGAAAAGAAAAAAGTACCCTTCTTATTTATCATAATGTACATTCCGGCTACACGTTGATGTTCTTCACTGGTACCGATAACTTGGAGCGCGGGTAATATGGTTTTGGGATAGTCCTTGGTAAGGCCTGAAATAAAAGCATCAGCCTCACCTTTTTCTACCATCATACAGCCAAAGTAATTGCGCTCCCGCATTAATTTTACAGAATCATATTTGGTTAAGCCTTTGCGCTTACGTTTTTCATACAAAGCATCTGCGTAGGTATGAATACGGTCATTTTCGTTGTAATTATCAATAATTTCGCAGCCCGAGAGTTCTAGCGTATGTTCCTCTACTAATGACTGGATCACATCTTTTCTGCCCAGCAATATGGGCTTAGCTATGCCTTCATCCTGAATGATCTGAGCGGCTTTTAATACTTTGATATCGTGCGCCTCAGCGAAAACCACACGCTTAGGGTTCTTTCTGGCGCGGCTGATCACACGAGATATTAATTTTTCATCAATGCCAATTCTTTGCTGTAGCTCTACATGGTATTTATCCCAATCTTCAATTTTATTTTTAGCCACACCGGACTCAATAGCAGCCTTGGCCACAGCCGGAGAAATGGTAGTGATTAACCTTGGATCAAGTGGCTTTGGAATTAAATAGTCTCTCCCGAATTGGATGGCACTATCACCGTACGCCTTATTCACCATTTCCGGAACAGTTTCTTTCGCTAGGTTTGCCAGTGCCTGAACGGCGGCCAGTTTCATTTCCTCGTTAATACTAGTAGCTCTCACGTCCAAGGCTCCTCGAAAGATATAAGGAAAACCAAGCACATTATTCACCTGATTGGGATGGTCAGATCGGCCGGTAGCCATGATAATATCCTCACGACTTTCCATGGCGGTCATATACGCGATCTCCGGGTTGGGATTGGCCAGAGCAAAAACAATGGGTTTATCCGCCATACTTTGAATATCCGCAGGCACCAGAATATCCGCCACCGATAGGCCCAGAAAAAAATCGGCACCTTTCATAGCCTCTTGAAGGTCGCGAAGATTTCGGTCGGTAGCAAACTCGGCTTTTACGGGATCAAGATTTTCTCGATCTGTACGTATTACACCTTTGCTATCACACATGATTATGTTTTCCCGCCTGGCTCCCAGGGCACAATACAGCTTAGTACATGCTATGGCTGCAGCGCCGGCACCATTCACTACGGTAACTATATCTTGAATTTTCTTGTCTACCAGCTCCAAGGCGTTTAGTAGAGCGGCTGCTGAGATAATGGCCGTGCCATGCTGATCATCGTGCATGACAGGGATATCCATTTTGTCACGAAGTTCACGTTCAATTTTAAAGCTCTCAGGGGCCTTTATATCCTCAAGGTTAATACCACCAAACGTGGGTTCAAGGGATTTAACAATAGCGATAAATTTATCGGGGTCCTCTTCGTTGATTTCGATATCAAACACATCTATTCCGGCGAACTTTTTAAAAAGTACACCTTTACCTTCCATCACTGGTTTAGAAGCTTCAGGACCGATATTTCCCAAACCTAGAACGGCAGTACCGTTTGAAATCACACCAACCAGGTTGCCCTTAGATGTATATTTGTAGACGTTTTCTTTACTTTCAGAGATTTCTTTACAAGGCTCAGCTACTCCGGGTGAGTAAGCTAGCGCAAGGTCAAGTTGGGAGCCTAAGGCCTTAGTAGGCACCACTTCTATTTTTCCTGGTTGTCCTTGTTGATGATAATTGAGAGCGTCTTGCTTCCTTATTTTAATTGACATAATTCTGGATGGAAATCAAGCGGCTAAAATAAGAAATGCAAAACAGTATCCTGCCTGTTTCACAAGAAGTTAAGGGTTTTAGGAGCTTATTTGACCGGATGTCCGGAAGGTTGATAATATAACTTCAATCTCCCTCATAAATTCACGTTGGTTTTTACCGGGGCTGTATACGAAGCCTTCAATGTAATATAATCTGCTCATCGCTTCATCTACCAGTGCATAACCGAGAAAGGGCCCGCCCATGGATAAATTGGCTGTTTTCCAAAGACCTCTCATTTCTACTGCGTAGGCAGTATTGAAATTTATCTCGTCTGCGGTCACGGGAATATAAGGTACGGATGTTTCTGTGAGAATATGGGTATCCGGATAATCCGGGTCTTCAAATAGCTGCTCCATGGCTATTGAGTCGCGAAAGGCAATCAACTGTTCTTTTGAAAATTGATCGGCAGATCTGTAGTCTTTATAAGTAATAAATACATTTTTATCGCTTTCATCATTAATCTGCCTGAACCAAATAAAGCCTTCTTCACTCACTACTTGCTGATAGCCAAAAGGTAAAGTCATCGAGCATTGATGCTCTTTCCTGAGTAGGTCTCGTAATCCTGTAGGCACTTTTGATTTATATAATCCAGCTTTCAAGCGTTCATGTTCAGCCTTGTTGAAATAGGTCTGGATTTGTTTTTTGTTAGACCGGACTTTTTCTATTAACGCCTTTTCCGTACTACTAAATAGGTACATAATATTTTGGCCTTTCGCATACTCATCCTCAACGGTATGAACAAAAATATTTGGATCCTTTTTAATCCGCTCGATAGAAGATGCTGTAAAATAACTTTTCAATGCCCGGCTTTCTGAAGTACGGCTATCTAAAGTCATAACAAATACCAGGTTCTTAACGCCTTTTAAAAGGTCATTCAATTTTCTGGGATCGACTCGGTTAATTTTGAACAAACGCTCTTCTCGAGGTAAGCCGCCCACTTCCTCTCTAAAAGTTTCTTTCAGGGCTGCTCCTAGCTCTCCTGACCATTGGACAGAATCCACTACGATGATCATATCACCCGCCCTACCGGTGGCTTTAGGCAATAACCTGTTATTACTGTTCCCGTCATTGGTTTCACTGCAGGAAATGCCAAGAGCTAGTACCAAAAAAAGATAAAAAGAGGCTTTCAACTTCATAAACGTATAACCTTAATCAGAGCAAAAGTCACTTAAGTACCTACTATTAACTTTTGGCCGGGTTTGATTTTATTATTCTCAAGTTTATTGAGCAATTTGATCTTTTTTATGCTCACTCCTTCAAATTTTCTGGATATGTCCCAGAGGGTATCTCCCGGTTGAACGGTATAAGTTTGTTTACCGGTTAAAACTATAGGAGGTTCACTTTTCTTTACGGGCGCTACAGGAGTATAGCCCTGCCTTTTCCATACGCTTAATCGCTGTCCAATACGGATCGTATTTCCCCTCAGATTATTCCATTTCTTCAGATCAGATACTCTGACACCATACCGCCGGGCTATTTTTCCAAGTACGTCTCCGCGCCTTACCTTATGTACTACTTTATCTCTTCCATAGGTACTTCCTATTGAGTTTCTCGCAAGGTAATCGAGCTGTTTTTTCCCCACTTTCCCAGCGCTATCGAGTATAGCCACTCTGTTGGTCTTTAAAATTTCCATGGCTTCTAAAGGAATCCGTAGCGTCTGTTTTTTCTTTGAATCAGGTAATACACCCTTTTTGAGCGCCGGGTTTAAACTTGTGATATCATCTTTACAAATAGCTAGCTGATTAGCCAATGTTTCGAAATGAACGTAAGAATTTAGCTGTAAGGTATCTGAAGCTATGGCATATTGTAATTCTTCATTATACAAATTATGCTCTTCAGCATATTTCAAAACATATATAATGGCCACAAACTGTGGTAGGTAACTGCGCGTTTCGCGATAAAGATGGGGGTAGATCTCCCAAAATTTCCTTTTGTATCCGGAACGTCTGATGGCTTTTCTAACATTTCCCGGCCCGGTATTATAAGCGGCTATAGCCAGCTCCCAGTCTCCGAACATACCGTACAGCTGTTTTAAAAATTTGCAAGCGGCTTCCGTTGATTTTTCAGGGTCCATACGTTCGTCAAGGTACCAGTCTTGGTGGAGACCGTACTGCCGGCCAGTGAAAGACATGAATTGCCATAGGCCTACTGCTCTGGCTCTTGATATCGCCGTTGGGTTTAAACCGGATTCTATAATGGATAGATATTTTAATTCATCGGGGAGGCCGTACTTTTTTAGGTATTTTTCAAATAGAGGAAAATAAATGTTCTTTCTTGTGAGCATCATTTTAGTATACGCCCGGTCTTTTACCGCGAAATAATTAATAAAGGCGTATACACGTGTATTAAAGTTCAAAGGTATTTCACCTTGTATACAACTTAACCGATCGGCAACAAGATCATAATCCAGCTCAGCCGGGATATACTCATAAGTAGAGTTTGATACCTTCTGTTTGATCTGATAACTGTTTTCGGTAGAGTCTACAGTTGTACCAAATCCATATTGGACAATCAATAAAAAAAATAATAAGAATGAAGTTCTCATTTCTCCAAGTTTAAAAAATAGTCGGAAAACTCAAGAAGCTTTCCTTCATCAAAATCATCAGCCATTACCTGTAAGCCTATAGGCAAATCTTTTGAATCTTTACCGCAAGGTAAGGAAATCGCGGGTAAACCTGCTACAGAAGCCTGCACAGTATATAAATCGGCTAAATACATTTCCAAGGGATCACTAGTGTGTTCACCTAAATTAAACGCTGTGGAAGGGGTGGTTGGTGTCAAAACGAAGTCATATTTTTTTAGAATCTTCCTAGTTTGATCGCGTATCAATTTCCTAACCTTCTGAGCCTTAGCATAATAGGCATCATAATAACTCGCGCTCAATACAAAAGTACCAAGCATAATCCTGCGCTTAACTTCTGTGCCAAAGCCTTCTGTCCTGGTTTTTTTATAAAGTGAGTCAATATTCGAAGTATTTTTACTTCTATAACCATAGCGCACACCATCATAGCGAGATAGATTAGAGCTAGCTTCCGCCCAAGTTAAAATGTAGTAAGTAGGTAATATCTTTTCAAGCAAAGGAAAATCAATACTCTCTACCTGATGTCCCTGTTTTCGAAGTATCTCAATTTGCCTTTGAACGGCTTGTTTTATCTCTTTGGAAATACCATCACTTTCTAAGGTTTCGCGGATAAAGGCAAATCGGTATTTGGATGTGTTATTTCTATTCTGTGCAATAATAGGTGAAGCCCTCTTCGAGACCGTGCTATCAAAATCATCCGCACCGGCCATAACTTCAAGTGCTGCTGAAATGGAATCCGTATCCTTGGAAAAAAGACCGACACAGTCAAAAGAAGAAGCATAAGCCGTTAATCCATGGCGTGATATTCGGGAGTAGGTAGGCTTTAAGCCAATGACACCGCAAAAGGCGGCAGGTTGTCTTACCGATCCGCCCGTATCAGAACCTAAAGCTAAAAGACACATATTCATCTGAACGCTTACTGCCGCTCCTCCAGAAGAACCTCCGGGCACTTTACGCCCATCTATACCATTTTTTACAGGCCCGAAAGCAGAATTTTCATTGCTGCTGCCCATAGCAAATTCATCGCAATTGGTACGGCCAATAATAATTGCATCTTCGGAAAGCAACCGCTGGATACAGGTAGCCGTAAATTGGGACTCGAAATCACCCAAAATTTTGCTACTGCATTGAAGCTTATGGTTTTCGTAACAAAAAACATCCTTAATGGTCACTACCATACCCGCCAGCTTTCCGGCCTTTCCAGCGGCTATTTTAAGGTCAATAGCTTTAGCTTTAGCCACAGCCTCTTCCGCATAAATTTCTAATAAGGCATTTAAATGCTGATGTTTTTGGGCATTATCTAGGTAGAACTCAACGAGCTGAGTACAACTGATAACTCCATTAAATAAATCCTTACGGATTAAATTAAATGAAGTATACATAAGACTATTTAAAAGACCGGGCTATTTTTTGACCGCTTCATCAGTAGAACCTGAAGACTCTTCAATGTCTTTTTTTATTTCTTTAGTGGCATCTTTGAATTCACGTATGCCACGCCCTAAGCCTCGAGCTAGCTCAGGAATTTTTTTTGCTCCAAAAAATATTAGAACTACCAATATTATAATTATCCATTCCCAACCTCCCGGCATTCCAATAGCAAACAAGCTATACATTTCCATGGTATTTTATTTAAGCTTATGTAAAGATATGTATTAATTGAAAAACCCGAAAGAATGCTACTTAAGCCGGTAGATTATTCGTTAAGCGGTTTTCAGCCTTGACCACGGAGCCACTGCTGCGGATCTAGTGGCTTCTCATTCTTTCTAATTTCAAATTTAAGTTCTGAGACTCCTTCTCGATTAGTAAGAACAGTTCCTAACTCCTGACCCGTAATTATTTGCTGGCCGCGTTTCACAAATACATCTTTCATACCGGCGTAAACGGCTATATAATCACCGTGGCTTACCAGTAGTGTATTTCCCAGGTACTTTATAAAAGCTACCTGGCTTACCACTCCGTCAAAAATAGACTTCACTTTTTCATTTTGGCTGGTTTGAATTTGGATACCTGTATTATCCAATATGATTCGCTTTAAAACAGGGTGATTCTGTCTTCCAAATTTCTGAGCTATAAATCCTTTGACTGGCCACGGAAGCTTAGACTTATTTTCGGCAAAGTTATTAGAGAGTCTTACGGAGGCTTCACTATCTTTTTTTTCTGCCAGACGAGCCTTTTTCATTTCCTCCTTTATCATATCATTAATATATCTTTCAAGCTTAGCTACGGCGGTTTTTCTGTTCTCCAGATCATCAAGAAGCTTTTTCTCTTCTTTTTGCAAGTTAGTAACCAGCTTATTTTTAGAATCTTTTAGCTGACCGAGACTCTTACCTTCTTCTAATTGTTCAGCCAACAAAATGTTTTTTTCAGACATTCTGCTTTGAATTATTGTAATTTGACCGGTTAGCGCATCCTGTACTTTTTCGATTTGGGCGGTTTGCTTCTGTCTGGCTTCGCCATATTGCTCCATGTATTTCAGCCGCATCAAAAATTGATTAAAGGAAGCGGCAGAAAATAGAAAAGTAAGCTTGTTGAAACCTTGATTGGCTTTGTAAGCAGAATATACCATAGCCGCATACTCCTCTTTTAGCTTTTTAACGTCTTCTTCTAGGGCCTCAATAATCTGACTATTCTCATCAATTTCCCCATTGAGGAGTACAACTTCTTTTCGGATGGAGCCAATGAGAGCTTCTTGGGTTTTAATTCTTTGACTCAGCGCATTCAGCTGCCCTATGGTATTCTTTTTCTGACTCTTAGTTTCAGCTAGAATTTTTTCAGCCTCCTGAATTTTAATCAGGTTTTCTTGCTTTTCCTTTTGAAGCTGAGCTTTGGTCTTTTGAGAGTATAAAGGAATTGATGTGAGTAGAAAAGAAAGGAGAATGAGAACCCTTGTATATCTACCTGCGCACATATTTCTTGGGAATGTTAAAAGGGAACTTAAGTTCTTTATTCTCAATTTCAGCTTTATTATACTCAAATTCGATCAGCGTATTCAGGGTTTTATTATTGGCTTTGTAAAATAAGGAAATAACCGCTGAAAATGGAAAAGCCTGATTTTCTACCATTTGGAAATCGTAATAGTTAATAGTGGCAGAATTTTTAGATTCATTTTCTAGCATTTGAACCCGTTCTACTTTCATAGTAAGTGGGTTAACAAAATTATCAATGGCAACGGAGCCCGATCGTTGCTTTAGTATAAAAAAATCCTCCGTTTTCTCAACGTTATCTTCTTCGTCATTAACCTTTACTAGGTTACCCAAAGCGGCAGATTGAATAGATTCAAAATCAACATTGATGTTGAATTGCTCACTCAATGAGTCGTAGTTATAAACGTAATATTCCTTTTTAAATAGGTTCAATACGGTAATGGAATCTTTATTAATAAGACATCTGGCACCTTGGATACCCACCGCTGAAAAGGCTATCCAGATTACGCTGTCTTTTTTCATTCTTACGTTAGCCTTAGCTTTAATGTCTAACTCGCTATCCTTGTAGTTTATTTTAGCTTTCCCAGAGA
>JBCCSU010000076.1:0-17928 GCA_039199635.1 Bacteroidota bacterium
CGGACGCATTTGATCTACATTAGAGATTTTGAAGTACGTTTCTTCGTTGATAAGTACCTGCTCTAATTCAATATCCTTTTTAATGTAATGCATTAAGTTAAACTACTCCTACTGATCTTGAAGGCGTACCTTCTTATGAATCTAAATGGGATAAGGTTTCGAATTTCGGGATTGAATAGGTCGAGCATTTTGGCTCGACCTATTTCAAATTTTACTTCATTAAGGATTTTCTAGCCTTAAATCATCAAAATAGAATGTACGTTCTTCTGATGTAGTCTCACCGTCAGATCCATCAGGGTTATCTGGCTTTATGACCAATTGATTATAAGTTGTTGGCGTAGCCGGTAATCCGGTGAAAGTAAATTCAATTTCTGTCCATGTATTTGCTCCACCTGAAACCTGTCGGAATACAGGAGGAGGATTGCCCGTTACAGGATCTGTTTGAGGGTCTAGGGCAAGTTCAAATCTATAGGTAACATCCGAGACACTTGAATATACTTTTATTTTAAATACTTGAGTAGTTATATCTATGACACCGGCCGGAAATGAATTTTGTATTCCTCCCCAACGGTTAATACCATTTGCTTTTACTACTTTTAGCACAAAATCTGACGTATTTATCCCTGATTTTGATGGATTATCATCCAAACTAGGCACTACACCGTTTTCTGCACTGGCAAATGCATTAATGAATGATTCACACCCTTCGAAATCTAAGGGAAGCATTGTAGCCGCCACAGGTTCGCCAGGACAGTTTCCTGATCCACTTCCACAGGTATTATTAAAAGGTACAGTTGATAAATTCGTGCCTTCATTTTGTGACCAATTGCCAGCGAAAGATACCTTACTCCATAAAATGTTGAACTCTACATTTTCAGGAGCACCTGAACCAAAGAAAAACTCTCCAGCCCATACGCCATTACCTTGATCTGCGGGATCGGAAGAGATGCCAGGTACTGGATTCCAGTCACCTGCTGGGAAAACCAAGTTATCAACCGGATCATCATCTGCTGATTCGATTTCGATTCTCATAGTTTGTGTATCTACATTAAAAACGGATATAAAGATATCCGAACCGGTATCACCACCAAATGCCTGAATTTGAGTGTTGCAGAAAACAACAGGAGCGGTAACAATTACTGTTCGTGTAACTTCTGCCGCGGAATTTCCTGCTGCGTCCATTACATTATAGGTAATAACATATGTCCCTTCTGTGTTGGTATCTACCATATCTCCGGCTACTACAATGCTTGATGATATGTCACCGTCTACATCGTCATTGGCAGTGGCCCCCGGGTCAGTAAACATGTCGCCTACTTCTAGATTTATTGTGGCATCACCGATAAGAGTAATATCCGGAGCGGTCAGATCTCCATCAGCTACGACTAGCGAAACATCGTCAATATTAACCAAACCAGCTTCTGCGTTACTATCAAATAGTACACGGTTATCAGCTTCGCCAAAGCCTATATTCACAAAAGTAGCGGTATAGGTGGTTCTTGTATCGGTTATATTAACTGTTTCAACCACATTTGCAAAGTCTCCACCACTTCTGCCAACGCCAACAATGATCGTTCTGGCTCTATCCGACCATGCGTCAAAGGTAACTGTATAACTTTCCCCCATTGTTAGCGGTAATTTTTGACTCAAATTCACAAGGAAAGGTTGATCAGAGTCTGGATTAGTGACGGTAACGGAATAAAAGGTATTACCATTCTCGGTGACCACGGGGGCAGGAGTGGTCTCAACTCCGGCAAGCCAAGGGGCCACTCCGGCCTCGAAATTTCCATTAGTTAGTAAACCACTGTCAAAGGGATCTGCTTCAACATTTACTGTTCTGGTTACTTCGGCTGATGCATTACCATCGGAGTCTGTAACATTATATGTGATGACATAGGTATCTTCTACACTGGTATCTACCACATCTCCGGCCACTACGATACTTGATGATATGTCACCATCTTCATCGTCCATCGCTGTTGCTCCCGGATCACTGAAGGTATCTCCTACTCTAACGGAAATAATGGCCTGACCATTTAGTGTAATCACTGGGGTACCGCCAATAATAGTGAATGTATCTTCAAACATATCCTCGGCTCCGGCGGTATTAGAGGCTGTTAATGTAACTGTGTAATCACCACCTAGATATGACTTGGTTGGATTAATTTCAGTAGATGTGGTGGAGTCACCGAAATCCCAAACATATCTTTCGGCATTCTCTGAAGTGTTGATAAATGTAACCGTGCTGGTACTTTGATCAATAGTTTGTGTAAATCCTGCGATAACCTGAGGAAGATTATCATCACCTTCATCATCTCCGCAGCCTACTAGGAACGCGGTCATTATGAAAACCGGAACTAGTTTGGCATATTTTAGAAATAGTTTCATAGTATTTTAGTTAATTTTTCTGAATCAAATAGTTAATTATATATTCTCACGTAGTCCACCAATAGTCTTTGAGGAAATACGGTTTCATCATTTGGACCACCTCCTACAAAGGATCCTCCCACGGCTAGATTAATAAGAATAAAGAAGGGTTTGTCAAATACCCATTCGCCGGGTACATCGGCGGGCGTGATCTGGTTATAGAGCACATCATCCACATAATAGTTGACGAAATTGGGTCCCCATTCTATACCAAATACATGAAAACCGGTATCGAATCGGTCGTTTTCCAGTTCGAAAGTGGCCGTCTCAGCAGGTTCATCACATATGGCTGCACTACCACAATACCCTGGGCCATGGACGCTACCCAATACTTTTGTGGGCTCCTGACCACGATACTCCATAATATCAATTTCACCAGCACCCGGCCAAGGATTGGCATCTATATCTGCACCTAACATCCAGAAGGCAGGCCAAATGCCTTGCCCGTAAGGCAATCTCATTCTTGCCTCAAAACGGCCATACTGCTGTTCTACTAAACCCTTGGTTAAAAGTCTTGCCGAGGTGTAAGATGAACCTTCAAAAGATTCTTCACGGGCCGTGATAATCAAGAAACCATTTTCTACCGTAACATTTTCGCTACGGCTGGTATAATACTGTAACTCTTGATTTCCCCAACCATCGCCGTTAGGACCGTTGCCTATATCAAATCCCCAGATCTCCGGATCAGGTGCGCCTTCCACATCAAATTCATCCGCAATTACCAGATTATCTAAGGTAGCTACCTCCTGAGTATCATCTGTATTACAACTTGATACCGCAGCTATTAACATCATGAAAAGCACTTTTTTTGACAACACTTCAAGCGCTTCGATTCTAAATTTATTTTTCACGTTTGTCATCATTAGTTATTTCTATAGAAGTAAAGATTATCCACATAAAAGTTCGATGGTCCCTCGGCAGCAGCAACGAAAACAATCTGTCCCAGTGCTCTTCTATCCGTTAAACCGGTAATATCAAAATCAACTGAAATCCATTCATTAGAGACCAGGCCGGGTGAAGTAGAAATCTCGGTATCATCTCCTATGGGTTCTCCCGTAAACTCGTTGGTTTCAATGATTCCATTGGGGCCAACATTTCTTAAGGCGATGCTTAGGCTGGCTCCTGAATTCAAACCACCTGGAACTAATATATCTAAATGGAGGGTGGTCATCTCACTTCCATCAATGGTAGGGATAGCATCATTGAATATTATACCGAAGAAGTTGACGTTTTGATAGTTAAGTACCATATCTCCGTTAATATCCAAAGTACTTAATGTAGAACTTTGCGCACTGCCAAAATTACTTATGAGTGCGGCAGGTACGTTGTTATAGGTATCACTGAAAATAGATATGACGTCAGAAGCATCCACAGTTGGTGTTGGAGCCGTTTCGAAATCACCCAATGACTCTATAATAAAAGACCCTTGAGCTTTGACACCCGCTAAAGTTGCAGTTATAGTAGCTGTCCCTGCGCTACGTAATGATATAGTACCTTCTTCATTAGCTGTAGCTACACTTGGGTTGGAGGAACTGAAAGTAAAGTACCTCGCCGTAGTATTTACCGTCACATTTTCTCCTGAAGAAGTATTAAAAGTTTGCGTATATCCAAAAGTGGGTATTGCTGCACCATTAAAACCTACTTGACTCGCATCAAAGCCGTTGGCTATGGCAGGCCTAGGCTGGGCAACTGTTCCTAATTTTTCAAACTTTAACTCGTCAATCCAAAAAGTATATCCTACTTCTTGTCCTTGATTAGGTGTAGCACCACCCGGTAAAATACCACCAGCTGAAAAAGCGAAAACACTTTTTACTTCAACTAGCTTCGATGGATCAGGAATAGGTATAACAAACTGCTTCCAGTTTGTTGTAAGATCTAAACCGTTTCTGGCCGTTTGAAAATCTTCTCCAAAAGCGAAACCTGCAGAACCAATGGTTACAGCTTGAGAAGCTCTTGCCCAAAACGTGAGCGCATCAAATTCTGTGAGATTTCGTCCAGAACCGTCGACAACAAAATTTGCTCCTGCAAAACCACCGGCAGGATCATTTGCATTAGGAACGTCAATACGTATTGATGATTCGCTTTCAAACCCTTCATTCTCATCAACAGAGAATACGTCTGGTTTTGCACCAATGAAAGGGAAGTAAAAATCCGCTCCCATGCCTATAAAGTTGTCAGTGAAAATTTCTCCGGTTTTACTAAACGTAGCGAACTCGGCATCACCAGAAACACTCCTTTCACAACTTACAAATATCGTTGCTCCCAATCCTATTAGAATGGCAACACTTAGACTTATTTGTTTTATCTTTTTCATCGTTCTATTTCTTATTTTCCTAGGTTAATGTGCACGTACGTTCTTAGCTCCCACTCATTACCGTTAGGGAAACCTACGGGAGCAGGACCTGTTCGGGGTGCTGAGGCTAAGTCAGGTGCCTCATTAGGTGAAAATCGCGGTGAATTCTCATTAAGTGATCTCCACATGAACCTCATTCCTATGGTAGTACTAGGCAGTATAAACCAGTCCGGTTTGCCTACGGTTGTAGATAGGTCTGCCATGATTTGTAGAGGAAATGTCAGGTTAAAATCACGGTGGTAGTCAAAAGGTCCCCAATCATTAAATTTTAAATGAGACGCAAGCTTTATGCTTTTGTAGATCACTCTAACGTCTCCTCCATATCGCTCCACTGTTCTGGCATCTGGTCCATTAGCCTGACCATTTCCTCCGAACAGATTCGCTACTATTCCTAGTTCCGGATTCAGTTTTGAAACAATCCGTGTATTTACTTCCCAGAGATCCAATGCCGGTGGTGTTCCGGGTGCTGCCACTGGCGTTCTGCCAGTATCATCAAAGATGATGGCTGCATCCATATTTGTGGGTAGATGTCGATACACAAAACCTACACTGGCAGCTATGGTAGCATCTTCATTTCTATCATTATCCCATGAATACATCCAAGTACCCGGCGTAGGATCAAACGTCAATAACAGCTCTCCGCCCACAGTCTCCCGGTTAGCGCGTACCACGAAAGGGTCATCTAAAATATTTCTTAACCTACCGGGAGTACCTTCACCCAAGTTATCAGGCATGGGATCCACCAAAGGTTTTTGGTACATGAAATTTGGTGCTATTTCCCACTTACCCATTCTATAGGTGAATCCTGTGAATAAACTATTCACGTTGCCACTTCCGGTATCTTTAAGTCTCCATCCGGTAAATGTTTGGGTAGGATCGCCACCGCCAAAAGCAACTAGTCCCATGGCAGCACCTTGGGCGTACCAGTTAATGCGGCCAGATTGGTAAGTTACCTTAAACTTTCCTCCCCAGGTATCGGAATTCTGAACTTGATCAGTAAATACCTGGTAGCTACCTTCATTACCTCTGGTAAATTGGAACTCACGATCTACCAGGGGCTGTCCACCCCAAATACCTCCCGCTTCCACGGTGAGTTTGCCAAGTTCTTTTTTGGCGTGCAGCGTCATCCTTCTCGTTCTTGGCTGTGGAACCGCGATAGACGTTATTGCCGCGCCGGGAGCTTGTATATCCTCATGGAAAATACCTGTGAGGTCTACGCCACCTACTTCTTTACTGTATTTCACCAAGACTGCCGGATTAGCTCCCCACCACAGTTCTTGTCCATAGGCCACTTTCAGGCCTTCCAGCTCCTTTTTACCTTCTATTTCCACTCCTTGAGGCGCAAGACCTCCATAGATGTCAAGGTTAGGTCCATAGTTGGCTTCCGGGTAGAGTCCGAAAAAATCCCCTTCATAGCCCCAATGGTAATGACCTGTACGATAGAAACCTTTCAGATTGAAATATTTATGATCCCACGAGTATTCTGCCTGGTAAAGTTGTAACCTTTCCAGAGCACTCTGTACGGGACCATTATTTTGCGTTACCAGCAGTTGCGGCCTGGCCCTATTTTCGTAAAAGAGTTCATTAATCGGGTTGAGTGCTACATTACCCACCAGATTGAAAACTACATGAGCACTTACATTGGATGCCGGATTAGCCTCAAATCCTACGTAATAGGATTCCATGGCATCAAAGCCTAACTGATTTGGAAAGGTAGTGCCATTTGGATCAGCATCATCCGGTGTAGTAATAAGCTTACCACCTGTATTGAACGTTGAAATTTCGGCGCGCAATTCACTAAGGCCCAACTTTTGTCCACCCTCACCGGAAAGTGCCGCTTGATCACCGCGTGCTCTTAGTACGGCATCCATCAATTGAATACCATTGAAGTGATTGGCCATGCCTTCAGTACTCACCTCGTATGGATTTATCTCGTGTACCTCTTTTAGTGCATAATAGGCGGCTCTCGGATACAGCGTATATAAACCTCTAAAATTAGTTGGACCCTTAGCGCAGATACCGAACCACTCTTCGTTCATGTTAAAAAACCCTGGTTCCTCTTGGTCTAAAGGATAACCATCATTTGGCCACGTAGCAACGGTATTGTGAACTTCAAAATCTTCAGTTTGCTTGTATTTCCACCAGCCATCAGAAAATTGGAAGGTAAAACCTCCTAATGAATTTCCGGCTTTTCCGTGACCGGCAGTATTTTCATAGATGTC
Organism: Bacteroidota bacterium; assembly: GCA_039199635.1. GTDB lineage: Bacteria > Bacteroidota > Bacteroidia > Cytophagales > Cyclobacteriaceae > Fulvivirga. The sequence continues at coordinate 7,003 of JBCCSU010000076.1, forward strand.
TTTCCAGTTGCCCACATCGTAATAAGCTTGCGTATACTGGTCTTCTCGGTTTTCTTTGGCATTAAAGGCATCTGCACCAAATTCGGCAAAGAGTATAGGCATGTTAAGCTCGTCCTTAACCCGCTGGAAAGCATCTCCGAAGGCGATACCCCTATACATATTGGTACCATAGATATCAATATCTCTACATTCTTGTTTTACCAGGTCTAAATACAAAAGATCACCATTACAGATGGCAACGGGGTGTGATCTGTCAATTTTCTTTACCTCTAAAGTGGCATCGTTGAAGGCTTTATACAAAGCACGTGCGGCTTGTAATTTATTAGAATCAATACCTTCTATGGGAATGGCCTCGGTTTCTGCACCAGACCATGATAAATGATAGTTATTTTCATTACCTATCATATAAAGGAGTAATCCTGGAGTATCCTTATATGTTTGCGCCATTTGTCTGGCCTCTGCCATTAATACCTCTCTCGTAGCAGGATCGGCATAATTTGTTTCAGGGACCCATGCACCATTAATATTGAGTCCATAAGCTCCAAAGGTGATGTTCAACATGGTGTATATGCCATAATTTTCGTAGATATATGTAATCCACTTAGGTTTTAAGTCGTAGGTTCTTATGGCGTTTACTCCCATGTTCTTTAACAAGGACATCTCTCCATCCAGGGCAGCCATAATGATATCGTCAGGCCTGCTCCAAATGCCGGGATCGGTAATTGTAGTGCCAATAGGTACATAATCCCAGTTCACACCATTAACAATAAATGGCTTACCATTAACCATTAGTTTCATTCCGCTGATTTCCTTTGATACTGATACTTGATCAGTCTGCGACTGTGCAGTCAATGTTAACAGCAGAAAAACCAATAATAGATAAAAGTTTTTCATATTCGCTTCACGTTTTGTTAAATAATTAGAGTTATAGTTATCTCCGGTAAAATACGCTTTGTACATCGCAAACGATTGCGTAAGCCTTCAAATGTAATACTAATTTCATATGAGTCCGAAGAAAATAACTACATCAATTCTCTTCAAGCACTACTACAAAATTGTCATGGAACTGCTCATATGACGTTTAAATCCATATATTTACCTACTCATAGCGTTATACATGTATTTTTTTTGTTACATCAGGAGGTATTTGATTTTTGTAATGGGCGGGTTTCTGTTGGCCCTTAGTGCTACAGCTCAAATAGGAAAATATCCTATAAAGAACTTTACGCCCAACGACTATAAAGCGGGAATCCAGAATATAGACTTTGCGCAAAACAGGGATATGAACGTTTTCGTAGCGAATAACCTGGGAATTCTTTCATTTAATGGTAACCAATGGAGTACGCATGCCTTAAACACGGGTAAAAAACAACGTTCTTTAGCTTTTGACCCTTCCCGAGACAGGCTTTACGTAGGTTCTCAAGGAGAATTCGGATATTTTGAAAAGGACTGGGAGTATTTTTCACTGATCGAAAGAATACCCTCTGAAATCAACAATTTTGATGAAGTTTGGGATGTTTACATTTCTAATTCAAAGGTATATTTCTGTACTTTTCAGCAAATATATGTCTATGAAAATGATTCAATTTTTGTGTTGGATCATGTTAGTGACTTCGACAGATCTTTTTTAATTGGAGATCGATTTTTTACGCAAACGTCTGCAGGGGCTCTGCTGGAGCTAGAAGAAAACACACTAAAGCCTACCTTGAAGCAAGGTAATGCTAAAGGGATAGTAGCCGGCCTTATCGCCAGTGGTGATGGGTTCTACATTTTTTATAAGTCAGGAGCTGTGGAGTATTCTTCCTTATTAGGTGTAGATGATACTTTGTCTGAATTAGCTTCAGCCTTAAAGGGTAAATATGTTAATCATGTCAAGCAGCTTTCAGATTCGCGCCTGGTTATTTCTACGCAACGGGCAGGTCTATACTTGTTTGATCCTCAAACTAACCTTATTGAGAATATTACGGTAGAAGATGGATTACTTTCTAATGCCTGTTTAAGGGCGTTTCAGGATCACACGGGAAACTTATGGATAGGTATGCAAAACGGTATCGCCATGGTGGATATCAAATCACCCATGCGGCTGATCAACACAAATATTGATCTGCAAGGTAGCGGCTATGAAGCGTATACAAATGATGAGGGTACTTACTATACTACTTCAAATGGTATTTATTTCTTACCTAAAAATGAAGGCAGAACATCTTTTTTAAAAGGCACTGAAGGACCGGCGTACGGAATTCAGCAAATCAATGGCGAGCTTTATGCGGGACATCATACCGGGTTATTTCTTTTAAAGAATGGCTCTGCCGAGCGAAGAGCTACTACTGGCGGTTTATGGCTTGTGAAGCAGTTGAGAAGTGATCCTCAATTTGCGATAGGGGGTACATATTTTGGTTTACATCTGTTTAAATTGAATGCGGACAACAAATTAGAAAGCGTTGGAAACATCATTGGTTTCGATGAATCGAGCAGGTTTTTTGAAGAAGATAGAAAGGGTAGGATATGGGTAGGCCAATTCTATAAAGGTTTATATCGACTTGAACTTAACCTAGCTTCACTGGAAGCTGAAGTCACCAAGGTATCGGATGACTACGATTTACCCATTCAGCAGCATATTATTCTGAGCCGTATAGATGCTGATTTATACATAGGCACGGAAAAGGGGCTATTTATGATAGATCAAACTCACGATACCATTGTGAACGCTAAATTATTCTCTGAGGAAATTGGAGAGAATTGGGTTTATCTTATTGCCCAAGATAAACAAAAGAACGTACACATTTTCACAGAAAATAAAGTAGGTTTTTTCAAGCAAGTTAGTGCCAATAATTACGCTTACATTCCATCTTCGTTATTTCAGTTAAGGCAGACTTTTAATAATGATCTGCTGAAACTCTCCACGAATGTTAATTCCGGTGTTTTCTTTGATGCTAACGAAGGGTTTATATATTACGATCCGGGTTTAGAAGATCGGCTAACGGTGGAAAAGAATCCCTTGATCAGTAAAGTTTACAGCCTGGCAGAAGATAGCATATTGTATTATCGGTTGCCGTTTGAGGACCGGCCGGATGTTCTTGCGCCAATTGAAATAACTCAGGGAGCCAAAGTGATACAATTTGAAGTGGAGTCATTTAACTTTCGAGATGTTAATAACCGGCAATTCCGATATCTTTTGAAGGGCTTTGACGAAGATTACGGAGATTGGTCAAATGCTACTTTCAAGGAGTACACGAATCTTAAGGAAGGTAGATATGAATTTTCAGTACAAACTTTCAACTATTTGGGAGAAATTGTTACAAGTGAGGCACTTTCACTTAAGGTGACACCACCGTTTTTTAAAAGTCTTTTTGCCAAAGTGCTATATGTGGTTTTAATAGTGCTGCTGATTGTAGTAGGGTACAGGTTTCAGCGAGGTTATTACAGAGGGAAACAGGAAAACCTAGAACAAACAAAACGGGAAGAATTAGCAGTAAAGCAAAAGGAACTCCAAGATCTGAAGGAACAGCAAATAGAAAGTGAACTCAGGCATGTAAGTAACTTGTTAGCAGCTTCTACCATGAACCTGGTGGTTAAGAATGAGTTCATGGAAAATATCAAGGAAGAAATAAAGCAGGTTCGAACTAATGGGAAAGTAGAAGAAACTCAGAAAGCCCTACAGCACATTATTAAGGAGATAGATACTACATTAAAAGTGCAGGAAGACTGGAAGCAGTTTGAATATCATTTTGATCGGGTTCATGGTGATTTTTTGACCCGGCTTACCAGCGAATTTCTAGATCTTACTCCGGGTGAGCAGAAACTGTGTGCCTTTTTAAGGTTAAAAATGGATACCAAGGAAATAGCCAATCTAATGGGAGTTTCACTTCGGGGGGTTGAGGTGGCCCGGTATCGTTTACGTAAAAAACTAGAACTAGACAGTCACCAGAACCTATCTAAGTTTATTTTGGAGTACTAGTTTTAGCTAGAAATGAGGTAGCTTCACTTGATCTGAATAAAACTTCATTCGGCTATGTTTATGTTGTAGCCGTTCTATTTGTTCTATCTTGTCGAGTTTAGGGTTGTAGAAAACTTCTATGTAATAGTCTCCTATCAAATACAGGTTCACTTTATGTTTATAGTAACGAATGGAAGTAATAAAAGTGCCATGCAGATATAAAGATCGTGCTTTATCCATTAATGACAGCTCCTTAAATTCTTTCCATCTCATTTTTGAAAAATAGGCAATAAAATAGGCTTATGAAAGTAGTGTACAAAGAAGCTGCGATTTAGTCCGGTTATACACTGCCGCTAACCTGTATGCTTTTGCGTTGAACGTTTTTAGATCAAACAAAATAAGCCATTATTAAGCTTCTGTTTAAGACGGTCAAATAGTCAGATGACTGTAACTTTAGATGATAAAAAATATCTGCAGATTCAATGTCCAAATCAATCTATATAACCTCCGCTGAAGCACATTGTGGCAAATCGCTAGTATGCTTGGGTATAACCGACTACATGCTTAGAAAAACCAAGAGAATATCGGTTTTTCGGCCGATTATTACTTCCGGTAGCAAAACTAAAAGAGATAAAAATATTGATCTCTTGCTCACCCATTTTAACCTGAACCAAGACTATCAGGAAACATATGCTTATCGTACCCGGGAGGCGCAAGAGCTAATTTCTCGTGGTGATACGGCCATGCTATTGGATAAGATCATCCGCATGTATAAAGACCTGGAAGAAAAGAGTGACTTTATCATTTGCGAGGGAACCGATTTTGTGTCTGAGAGTAGCAATTTTGAATTTAGTTTAAACGTGCAGATAGCCAAAAACCTGGGGAGCCCCGTGCTGATTGTTGGCCGTGCTGATTTGAAAAGAACGGAAGAAGAGATCATCAATCCCATTCAGATTGCTACAGAAAATTTTGTAGAAAATGATTGTCAGGTAGTCGGTGTTATTCTCAATAAAGCGAACAAAACCCGGGTTAAAAGTCTTCATAAGCTTCTGGAAAGAGACTTAGTGATTAAGGACCTGTATCTATCTGTTATTCCTCGAAATGATCTCTTGCGCAGCCCCATGGTAAAAGAAGTAGTGGATTATTTAGGCGCTAAGGTTTTATATGGTGAAGACCGATTAAAAAATTCGGTCTTTGATTATTATATAGCTGCTATGCAGCTAGAAAACTATCTTTCTAAGCTTACCGAAAACTGCTTGATCATTACGCCGGGAGATAGAGGTGAGATTCTTTTAGGCACGCTTCAAGCCCATAATTCGGTAAATTATCCCAGGATATCTGCAATAGTACTCACTACAGGTTTAAAGCCCGATGCAGCTATTTTAAAGCTATTAGACGGTCTGCCTGAGCATATACCTATTCTTTCCGTAGCTGATAATACGTATGAAATAGCTACTAAATTGAGTACTATTCACTCACATATAACCACAGATAATACTAAAAAAATTGAAGAGAGCTTCCGCTTCTTTGAGCAGCACATTGATGCGGAAAAAATAGTAGAACGCTTTATTAAGATAGAAGTACGAGGCATGACACCTCGTATGTTCCAGTATCAGCTAACTCAAACGGCCCGAAGGTCGAAAAGGCACATCGTTTTAGCTGAAGGAGAAGATGAACGTATTCTTAAGGCTACTGAGATTCTTGTAGATCAGGGTATTGTGGATATAACATTACTTGGAAAAGAGGAGAAGATTCTTGAAAAGATAGCTGAAAACGGATTGCATTTAGATGTTAAGCAGATTTCCATTTTAGATCCGCGTACCTCAGAGAAATTTGTACAGTATGCAACTGACTTTTACCAACTCCGCAAGCATAAAGGAGTGAATATGGATATGGCCATGGATATTTTGAGCGATGTCTCTTATTACGGTACTATGATGGTATATCAAGGAGATGTAGACGGTATGGTATCTGGCGCGGTACACACCACGCAGCATACCATAAGGCCAGCGCTCCAATTTGTAAAAACAAAACCCGGATTCTCCACTGTTTCTTCAGTGTTTTTTATGTGCCTCGATGATCGGGTTTTAGTGTACGGTGACTGTGCCATAAATCCTAATCCTAATGCACAGCAGTTAGCAGAAATAGCTACATCATCAGCCGATACGGCTAAAGCTTTTGGCATTGAGCCGAAAGTGGCAATGCTTTCTTATTCCTCGGGAGAATCCGGAAAAGGCGAAGATGTGGAAAAGGTACGCGAAGCTACACGCCTTGTAAAAGCGGCTCGTCCTGCTCTTAAAATAGAAGGTCCCATTCAATATGATGCGGCGGTAGATCCGGTAGTGGGGCAAAAGAAAATACCGGGGTCAGAGGTAGCTGGCCAGGCTACGGTGTTAATTTTCCCTGATCTAAACACAGGAAATAATACTTACAAAGCTATTCAGCGTGAAACCGGAGCTATAGCCATCGGCCCGGTTCTACAAGGGTTAAACAAGCCGGTTAACGACCTAAGTAGAGGCTGTACGGTAACTGATATTGTCAATACGGTGATTATCACGGCTATTCAGGCCCAAAATGATTCGAAATAGATGAAAATTTTGGTTTTAAATGCAGGGAGTTCTTCTTTAAAATATCAGCTATTCAGCTTCCCTGAAAAGCGCGTGTTGGTTTCGGGATTGGTCGAAAGAATTGGCGAAACTGAGAGTCAAATCAAACACAAAACAGCTGCTTCGAAAGGTACTATTATTGAAGTGGTCACTATATCCGATCATCAGGCAGCTCTGGAAAGAGTGGCTACTTCATTACTGAATGGAGTAGTCGATGACCCTAATGAAATTCGGGCGGTTGGACATAGGGTAGTTCATGGTGGAGAAAAATTCAGCATTCCTACAGTCATAGAGTCCGAAGATATGTTGAGCGAGCTTCAAGCACTCTCTTATTTGGCACCTCTGCATAATCCGGCTAACATAACAGGGATAGGTGTTTCCATGAAGGTTTTTCCTCAAGCTAAACAAGTAGCGGTTTTTGATACTGCGTTTCACCAAACTATTCCGTCTCATGCCTTTAGATATGCTATTCCCAATGAGCTTTATGATCAGCATGGCTTACGGGTTTATGGTTTTCACGGCACCTCCCATCAATATGTGTCAAGAGCAGCAGCACAGTTCTTAGGCATATCAACGGAAAAATTTAATGCAATTTCAATTCATCTTGGTAATGGCTGTAGCATGACGGCTGTTCAAGACGGGAAAAGTATTGATACTTCTATGGGGCTAACTCCTATGGGAGGGCTTATCATGGGCTCGCGTCCCGGTGATTTTGACCCCTCGATAATCTTCTTTTTGGCCAATAACCTCAAGATGAGCTTGAAAGAAGTGGATACCCTTTTAAACAAAAAGAGTGGTTTCAAAGGCCTTACAGGTGAGAATGATCTGAGGGAAATATTAGCAAGATACGATGACGGTGATTCTCAGGCCAGGCTTGCTATCCAGATGTATATATACAAGATCAAAAAATATATAGGAGCCTATACGGCTATTTTGGGTCGTTTAGATGCTGTTATCTTCACTGCAGGAGTAGGTGAAAATAGTGCTTTTGTACGAGAGCAAGTCTGTGATGATCTCGGAGTATTAGGAATAGAAATTGACAAAAAGTTGAATTTGGAAGTTTCTGGCAGTATTAAAGAGTTCAATCAAGCTGATAGTCGGGTTAAGCTGTTGGTGGTGCCCACTAATGAGGAGTTGGAGATAGCTAACCAAACGGTGAGATTGCTCGAAACCTAGGTTTGACTAATAATTCGAACAAAAACTGTTCTAAAGTACATTTAACAGCTGTTCTTTGATTTTCTCAAGCTCTTCTTTCATAGAAACCACATATTTCTGAATATCAGCATCATTAGCTTTAGAACCGATGGTATTGATTTCACGGCCAATCTCCTGACTGATAAAACCTAATTTTTTTCCAGAGCTCTGCGTGTGGTTAAGTACTTCTGTGAAATGATCCAAATGGCTTTTTAAACGTACTTTTTCTTCCGTAATATCTAATTTTTCAATGTAGTAGATCAGTTCTTGTTCAAGCCTATTTTTATCCAGCTTTTCCTGGTCAATAAATTCGCTTATGTTTCCGCTGATCCTGACTTTGATCCGCTCCACTCGTTTTGGATCTAATTTTTCAATATGCTGTAATGCTGTTCTTATGGTGCCAATGTATTGCTCAAATTTAGATTTCAATTCACTGCCTTCCTTTAGCCTAAATTGGTCACATGCCATTAATGCCTCTGATATTACTGCTTTTATTTTTACCCATATTGCTGGGGAGATGGTACTATTTTGATTAGCTATAATCACATCAGGTGAATTCAATGCTAATTTGAATATTTCATCATCTGAGGCTCCCACCCGGTCAGCTAAATTTTTTAGTTGCTCGAAATATTTAATGAAGAGAGACTCGTTATAATCCTGTTGAATATTATCCTGATCGGTTTCCAAATCCAGAGAAACCGATACCTTGCCCCGTACTAACAAATCCGTGAGCATGGTTCGAATTTCCAATTCACGATCTGCCAAGGCTCTTGGCAGTTTAATATTGGCATCTAAAAACTTAGAGTTAAGGGTTTTTAATTCTACGGAAATACCGGTGCCATCAAGGGTAGCTGATGCCGCGCCGTATCCGGTCATAGATTTTAACATGATGTTAAGTTAACAAATAAATGAAATGAGAATTTGAGTCTAAAAATCGTAACCCAGCGTAAAATGAAAGGCCGTATCTCCTACATTAAAATTCTCTACCGGGTAAGCCACATCTACTTTTACATAGTAGCCCAAAAGCATAGTTCTAAATCCAAAACCATAACTGTAAAGCCAGGGATTTCTAAAGTTTTTCAGATCGATAACAAAGGCACCGTCCCGGATGATCCGGTTACTGATAGAGTTATCCTCATTGAATGGTGATGCTCCCGTCCAGGCTGATCCTATATCAAAAAAGCCGGTAAACTGAAGGTTTCTGAAGAAGTTTGAAGTGATAGGTCCTGCTTGTAAATACCTGATCAACGGAACTCTGAGTTCAGCATTAAACACCACGGTATTGTTACCTACTAGAGAAGCGTAATCAAAGCCACGAACATTGGTAGCAAATTCTGTAAATAATAACTCACTGTTATCTACTCCAACCTGCTCAATAGGTGCCAATGGATTAGCTGTTCCCTCTAAATTATCGTCTTGATTTATCCAGTTATCCATACCACCAAGCAAGTAATTTTTAGGAGCTCTGCCGAAGAAAGACCCGTAAAACAGGCGAGTAGCAAATACAATTTCACGATGGATTTTTTGATAATGACGTAAATCAGCCTTAAAATTTGTAAAGCTCTCCTCTTTATCTTTTAAACCTTCATAATGGCGTAAAGAGATCTTTGCGCGGCTTCCTTCTATCAGATTCATTCCGTTTATGATCGAATTATCATAAACAAATTCAAGATGTGCCCCGGCAAACTGATTATTACTGACCTCATCAAATTGCGGACTAGAACCTAATGCCAACGGCTGACTTTCAAAAGTCGTGTAGGTGTAAAATGGATTAACACTAAACCTGGCTTTGGTATTAATGGGCAGGGAAGCTCCAAGAGTTATGGTGTTTTTACTATATTGCTGATTTTCCCTACCATTTGGATCCCATTCCAAAACATTGCGTTCCAGTCTACCTCTGAGGTCTACACGCCCCTTCAAATATTGGTATTCCGCCCAAATATCCCCGCTACTCAAATCTGTAATGGCTGTTACACCTCCCGAGAATTTATGGTTTTCGAGCATATCGGTCATTTGAGTTTCCAATAAGATGCCGAAACCACGTAATGGGTCTATAACAAAAGAAGTAATGATATTATCTGCCGAAAAGCGCTCTTCGTATTTCAGTGGACCTGTGATCTTATTTTCCTTTCTCAGTTGCCGGTATTGGGTTAGAAACGATTCTTGCTGAGGCTTAACTAAGTCATTATCAAACGTATAATCATCCGTGTTAATAACGTCCTCATCTGGCGCTACGGTTACATCCTCTTCAAACTGATAGTTATCCGTATCAATTACCTCAGGATCACTTACTTCTGTGGTGTCCGTTTGTACGGTGTCACGTTTCGCTTCCTTGTTCTTTTCTGATAGCCGCTGTTCTACAATGTCCTGAATGGTGAGTGCGTTAGCCTTAGGTTTTCTTCGCTCTCTAAATGCCTTTACCTGAAGGACCTGCTGTCTTGGAGTGGTAGGTGTGAATATTTGTTGGTTGTAATTAAAATCATTAGCGTAATAGATCTGATCTTGACCAATTTGGGTAGAAATAAATGCCAGGGCATTATTCGTAAAGTCAATGTCAAAGTTTTTGATGCTCTGTCGGTAGTTAGTAACCTGGGTATAAATACCACTTGACAGCGAGTATTTAAAAAGATTGCTTACGCCTTTCTGATCGCTTAAATAATAAACAATATCTCTGTTCAGCGCAAGCGGCTTGGTATCATGACTTATGGTATTGGTAACTCGCTTCAGTACTGTTTTAGTGGTATCTAAGTTATAAATGAAGAGGTTCATCGTTTTACCTAGATTCTCAAAGTCGTTTGTTTTAACAGCTAATGTGTCACTCGTCCGGTTAGAGCTGAAAACAAATGAATTTGTTCCGGGTACGAAAGAAGCATACATATCATCGTATAGATCATCGGTTAATCGCTTTACCCGGTCTCTCCTGGAACTTAATAAGAACAAGTCGTTTTTACCATTCACCACTCCACTCACGATAATTAACCTGCCGTTATCCGAAAAATCCATCGATTTCACCTGATCAAACCTTCTGAGTTTCCTAGGTAGCTTACTCTTAGTGCCGTAATCAAAGAGGGTCAGAGTAAGTGCTCCGCGTTTAGCGTGTATGATACCTAGTGTATTATCATCTGCCCAGTCGATCAGAGGCATATTGTTATCCACCTCTTGATTAATTACTTTATATCCGCCTTTAAG
>JBCCSU010000077.1:0-17795 GCA_039199635.1 Bacteroidota bacterium
GAAATCAAAAATTATCATTGCATTATTTACAGTAGCAGTATTTATGTCATTTGCTTTTACCATGATACAAAAAGAGAATAAAACAGAGAAAGCATCTATCGCTCAACAGCAGCCTCAGTCCGGGTTTGCGTTAGAGGATAGTAATCAATTTTAGGTAATTCTATCATGTAGTAAGTATCTAGTATTCTATCTACAGTAGAAAGTTATTAGTCTTTAGACCTTGATATAGCAGTGAAGTAATTCTGGTTTAGCATTACTGTTTAGAGCTAGAAAATTTAGAGCTAGAAAAGATTGCTACTAAAACTATCTAAGTATAGTAGTAGAATTGAAGTTATAGCTAACAGATTGAGGTTCTCTTACGAACAATAAATCAGTCCGAGAGGCATAGCTCTGAGCTTGAGGTCTAAATGAAAGCACAAATCCATCAAACTCAATATGTAAGAAAAATCACATTCATTTAAAAATTGAAATATCGCATCTTATCTTCTTGAAGGTAACCTACTTATAGTTTTCATTTCGCATAAGTTTTGGCTCAACTAAGAACATTCATCCCGGAAATGTGCAATTTTGATCCCAAAACTTACATGCATTTTAAGGGCATTTTCAATTTTTTTTAAGCTTCAAATTGGTACACAACCCATACCTTCTTCTTACCACAATTCTCTGTATTTTAGGCTATGAAATTATCCTTTCCATTTAGAGTTTAATATCGATGCAATTAAAGAGCCACGCCTTAGGTCATATCTAAAATACTGCGACTTAAGGAATAACGTCAGTTGTAAAAAAACCAGACTATGTAGTAAGCTGTTCTGGTGATGAGTTAAATGAGATTAGACCTAAGGCATAATACACTATATCTTCATTATTAAATTCTCAATCGCTAATTCTTAATACTACTTTACTAGCTTTGCGCCTTTAATACAAGCTATGCAAAACATAAGAAATGTGGCGATCATCGCCCACGTAGATCATGGTAAAACTACTCTGGTAGATAAGATCATCCACGCTTCTCAAATACTGAGGGAAAATCAAGAAGTGGGTGACCTCATTCTAGACAACGAAGACCTTGAAAAGGAAAGAGGTATCACCATAGTTTCTAAAAATGTATCAGTTAGGTATAAAGACACCAAGATTAATATTATCGACACTCCAGGTCACGCTGATTTTGGTGGTGAAGTAGAGCGGGTTCTTAAAATGGCTGATGGGGTTCTACTTTTAGTGGATGCATTTGAAGGACCTATGCCTCAAACACGCTTTGTTTTGAGTAAGGCTCTTAGTCTTGGCTTGAAACCAATTGTAGTCATTAATAAAGTAGATAAAGAGAACTGCCGACCTGAAGAAGTACATGAACAGGTCTTTGATTTGATGTTTAACCTTGACGCTACAGAGGATCAATTGGATTTTCCAGCACTCTATGGTTCTTCCAAACAGGGCTGGATGAGCGAAGACTGGAAAAAACCCACCGATAATATCTTTACTTTATTAGATGCTATCGTAAAACATATACCTTCCGCACCGCAAAAAGATGGAGTACCTCAAATGCAGGTAACCTCACTTGATTTCTCTTCATATGTCGGACGAATAGCGATTGGACGTGTATCTCAGGGTACCATTACAGAGGGGGCCTCACTTGGTTTGAGTAAGCGAGATGGTTCGTTGAAGAAAGTACGTGTCAAAGAAGTAAATGTATTCGAGGGTCTGGGAAAAGCAAAAGTATCGGAAGTATCGTCAGGTGAGATATGTGCGCTGGTAGGCATTGATGATTTTGAACTAGGAGATACCGTCACTGATTTTGAAAACCCTGAGCCTATCGAGCGAATAGCCATCGATGAGCCTACTATGAGTATGCTCTTTACGATTAATAACTCACCGTTTTTTGGTAAAGAAGGAAAATTTGTGACCTCGCGTCACCTTAGAGACCGCCTATTCAAAGAGACTGAGAAAAACCTAGCACTTCGAGTAGAGGAAACCGAAAGTGAAGATAAATTCAATGTATTTGGACGAGGCATTCTCCACTTATCCGTGTTGATTGAGACTATGAGACGTGAGGGTTACGAACTGCAGGTAGGTCAACCGCAGGTTTTAATTAAAGAAATAGACGGGATTAAGCATGAACCTATTGAGCACCTGGTGGTAGATGTGCCGGAAGAAAGTTCAGGGAAAGTGATTGAACTGGTGAGCGCCAAAAAAGGTGAGATGACCATTATGGAGCCTAAAGGCGACTTACAACACTTAGAATTTGATATTCCCGCCCGAGGACTAATCGGTCTGCGCAATAATGTACTTACGGCTACCGGAGGTGAAGCTATTATGACCCATCGGTTTAAGGAATATGCACCCTACAAAGGAGATATACCTGGCAGAATAAATGGATCTTTGATCTCTATGGAGGCTGGTCCGGGTACACCTTATTCTATAGATAAGCTGCAGGATAGGGGTATTTTCTTTGTTGATCCGGGGGAGGACTTGTATATGGGGCAGGTAATTGGAGAACACTCCCGCGATAATGACCTTGTGGTAAACGTTCAGAAAGGCAAAAAGCTTACAAATATGCGCGCGTCAGGATCTGATAACAACGCCAAAATAGCTCCGGCTAGGAAATTCTCATTAGAAGAATCTCTAGAATATATTCAGAAAGATGAATACCTGGAAATTACCCCTAAATCCATGCGTATGCGGAAGATCTATTTAGATGAAAATGAGCGTAAGAGAGCGGCTAACTCTTGAGACATATAATTTCAAAATAGATAATTCAGAAAACAAATGAGCTCTGCGGCATCAATCTATGATGACTATGGTGCCACCCCGGCAGGAATTTGTTGAAACTTGACCGCGGCCGCCCCTTTATAGGCCTTCCGAGGCTTTAAGTTAAGCACCTGAAACATCTCTTTATCTTCTACTACCTCAGGATTTGGCGTAGTAAGTAACTTGTCTCCGGCAAAAATTGAGTTAGCACCGGCCAGAAAGCAAAGCGCTTGTTCTTCCATATTCATGCGTACCCTGCCCGCCGATAAGCGCACCATGGCTTTGGGCATAATGATCCTGGCCGTAGCGATCATCCGGATCATTTCCCAGACACTAACACGCGGCTGATCCTCTAGCGGAGTACCTTCTACAGGAACCAGCGCATTTACAGGCACTGATTCAGGATGTTCCGGCAGGTTAACTAAGGTATGTAGCATACCTATTCGATCATCGTGCCCCTCTCCCATGCCAATGATACCTCCTGAACATACGGAGATTTCTGCATTGCGAACATTTTCGAGGGTATCCAACCGATCATCGTAATTTCGAGTGCTGATTATCTCATTATAATGTTCCTCACTGGTATCAAGATTGTGATTATAGGCGTACAGACCAGCCTCTTTCAGCTTTTTAGCTTGCTCTTCAGTGAGCATACCTAGTGTACAACATACTTCCATACCCATAGTACTAACACCCTTTACCATTTCCAGTACCCTGTCAAAGTCTTTGTTATCGCGGACTTCGCGCCATGCAGCTCCCATACAAAAACGAGTGCTACCTGCTTCCTTGGCTTCCAGTGCCTTATTGAGTACCTCTTCTGTAGGAAGCAGTCGGTGAGCCTTAACTTTTGTATGATAGCGAGCCGCTTGCGGGCAATAGGCACAATCTTCAGGACACCCACCCGTTTTCACCGAGAGCAGTGTACATACTTGCACCTCTTTAGGATCATTATATTCGCGATGAACTGTAGCGGCTCTATAGATCAATTCGAGAATAGGAGAGTTATAAATCTCAGAAATCTCTTCTCTGGTCCAGTTATTTCTAATTTCACTCATGAATAATTCAAGGGTATTGGTTTTACCCCGGTAAGTTAATTGATAATTACCAACTGTGGATTGTATCTGTGCTAATTATTGAAGGTTTAAATTAAAAGGCAAACGGGTTTGAAGGCCTCTCATACGGCTTACATTCTGAAATTCAAGAGCATAGGGGTACAAGTCGCCAAGTTCGCTTTTCATTAATTTAGCTTTCGACTCTCCTTCCAGGTCACTCATAAGCTGTTCTAAAAAAGGCTTTTCTTTTGGATAGTATTTTACTTTATAATCCTCAGAAATTTTGGCTTTCTCAACAGCTATCTCTATGGCTTTTTCAAGACCTCCAAGTATATCTACTAATCCTTTATCTACAGCCTGGGTCCCTGACCAAACCCGGCCGGAGGCCACTTTTTTTATCTCATCTACCGAAGTATTGCGTCCTACAGCTGTCTTATTGACGAAAGTTTCATATCCCTGATCTGTTTTGCTCTGAATAATTCGTTTCTGCTGGTCGCTCAACGGACGATCCAGTGTATAAAGGGTGGATACTTCACCTGTATTTACCTGATCGGTAGTAATGCCTAACTTATCGTTTAAAAATCCTTGAGCATTAAAAATGACTGAATAAATACCAATGGAACCCGTGATGGTGTTGGGCTGTGCCACTATGGTATCACAACCCATAGCAATGTAATACCCTCCGGAAGCAGCAACATCAGAAAGAGACGCAATAACTGGTTTTACAGCTGTTGTCAATGTAATCTCGCGCCATAAAACATCAGAAGCCAAAAAACTTCCTCCCGGTGAATTGATCCTTAGAACGACAGCCTTCACCTTGTTGTTCTGCCGTGCTTTTCGTATTTCTTTCACGAATTTCGCTGAACCTATAGTATTGACATCGCCCTTTCCCGGTAATATCTCTCCAGAAGCTACAATCACGGCTACTTCATTTTTTGAGCCATTATAGTTAGAATAAGCTTTTTGATATTGATCATGAGAAATGAATTCAAGATCTTCAAAATCGTCTATGCCTACGAGTTTGGCCAACTCACCTAGCACTTCATCTTCATATAAAAGTGCATCTACAGCATTAAGGTCAACGGCATCATTAGGACTTCTAATTAACATTTTATCTGATATGTTAAAAGCTTGGTCGATATTGATACCACGGGCTTGAGCAATATTTTCAATCATATGATCATTAAGATCCTTAAGCAGTACTTCCATTTGTTCACGGCTTTCTTCACTCATCTCCTCGCGCGCGAAGGCTTCAATAGCACTTTTGTAGTCACCTACTTTAAAAATTTGTGGCTCTATTTCCAATTTATCCAACATGCCTTTAAAGAACATCAAGTTGGCCGACAGACCATTCCATTCCAAATCGCCTTCTGGGTTTAGATATACTTTATCGGCCGCAGAAGCCAAATAATATGCCCCTTCGCTGTAAATTTCGTTATATGAAACCACGAATTTTCCCGACTGCCTGAACTCTAAAAGAGACGTTCTCAACTCTTCCACCGTAGCCATTCCAGCCAAAACAAATGCTCCCTGGAGATAAATACCTTTGATATTGTCATCTATAGCTGCTTCTGCGATAGATTCTTTTAATTGAACCAAACCAAGGGTTTCAGTTCCTGGAAACAAGTTTTCAAAAGGGTTATCTCGCTCTATCTCGGTGATTGGCTTATTTAACCTAATGTGTAGAATAGAATTTTTCTCTACCACCACCGGTTCTTCCGCTGTAACTGCGCCAATGATTACTATAACAATTAATATCGCCACCACACTAAACAGAGTTAGTGCAACAAACGCTGATAATACATTCTTTAAAAAATTCATGTCCTCCTCACTATTATAGTAGTAAAATTAATAAGTTGATTTCCGTTTGTAATATGTTTGACAGTAATTATGACAAGTGGAATATTCATACTGCTAGGCTCCAATTTGGGTGATAAGAGTCAAAACTTAAACTCAGCCAAAAAGAAGATTGAAATTCAAATTGGACAAATCTTGAAAGAATCATCCGTCTATGAAACTGCGGCATGGGGCAAACAGAACCAACCAGCTTTCTTGAATCAAGTTGTTCAATTAAAAACGCTTTTAGCACCGCATAAATTGCTGGATGAGCTTTTGAGCATTGAAGATGCTATGGGCAGGAAACGCATAGAAAAATGGGGTGAGCGGTTAATAGATTTAGATATTCTATACTACAATGATCAGGTGATCGAAGATGAGAATTTAAAAATTCCTCATCCCGGTATACCAGTTAGACGCTTTACGCTCACCCCCTTAGTAGAAATCGCACCCGATTTCCAGCACCCTCTATCTAAAAAAACAAATCAACAGCTTTTAGAAGTATGTACCGATGATCTTAATGTACTTCTGAGATAGAATTAGGTCAGTCCTGATTTTAAAGCATTGTATCTCAATCTTCTTGAAGCTCTGCCAGTTCTAACCACCTGATTTCCTTCTCCTCCAATTTCTCTTCGATTTGCTGTAGGTCAGTCCCCCACTGAGCGAGTTGTTCATGATCTGTTTCCCCGGAGTTCATTTTATTCTCTAATTCTTTCTTTTCTGTTTCTAAATGATCAATCTCAACTTCTAATTGCTCGAACTCCCTTTTCTCACTGTACGACAATTTTTTATTTGCATTTTTTTGCTTTATCTCCTTTTCTTTTGGGACCGGTTTCTGTGGCGTACGGACTAACGTTTCCCGTTCAGTCCTAAAATCAGTATAGTTACCTGCGTAACTCTCAATAGCTGTATCAGGCTCCATAACGAAAAGATGATCTACTAATCGATCCATGAAATATCGATCATGAGATACGATGATCACACACCCTTTAAACTCAACTAAAAAACTTTCCAGTACTCTTAATGTATCCAAATCAAGATCATTAGTGGGCTCATCCAGGACTAAGAAATTAGGGTTTTGAATTAATACTAAAAGTAACTGTAAGCGTCTTTTTTCACCACCGCTCAGTTTCTCCACGTAGTCATGCTGTGCTTTAACGGAGAAATTAAAAAAGGTTAAAAATTTAGAAGCAGATACGTTATTTCCATCTGCCATATTCACCACCTCAGCTAATTCTTGTACTACATCAATTACCTTTTGACCTGGCTTGAAGGTAGGTTCAGTTTGTTGATAGTAGCCTATTTTGGTGGTTTGCCCCAGAATTACCTCTCCTGAATCGGGAGAAATAGTGGAAGTGAGCATATCTAAAAAAGTAGATTTACCGCTACCATTTTTTCCAACCACACCTACTCGATCACCCTTTTTAAAAACGTAGCTGAATTTCCTTACTATTTCTCGGCCATGATAGCTTTTTGAAATACCCTCCAACTCAAGAATTTTTCCACCCTGCCTGCGTTCTTTTGTAGATAAAGCTACTTGAGATTGGCTTAGATCCTTATGCGCTTTCTTCTTTACATCATCAAAAGCTTCGACTCTATATTTTGCCTTAGTACCTCTGGCCTTGGGCTGCCTACGCATCCATTCTAGTTCTTTTTTATAGAGATTACGCGCTTTATCTTTCTCAG
This sequence comes from Bacteroidota bacterium, assembly GCA_039199635.1. Taxonomy (GTDB): domain Bacteria; phylum Bacteroidota; class Bacteroidia; order Cytophagales; family Cyclobacteriaceae; genus Fulvivirga. Next base: position 7,320 of record JBCCSU010000077.1, read on the forward strand.
CCTGTGTCACCGTTAGGCGCTCCTCTTTCTTTTCAAGATAATAGGCGTAATTCCCATGATATCTGTAGAGAGTTTGATCATCTAACTCAAGAATTAGCTCCGTAACGTTGTCCAAAAAATAGCGATCATGCGTAACCATGATCAGTGCCATGTTACTGGTAGAAATGTAGCCCTCAAGCCATTCAATAGCTTCCAGGTCTAAGTGATTTGTGGGCTCATCTAAAATAACCAAGTCAGGTTGTTCAATGAGTACTTTTGCTAGTCCTATGCGTTTTTTTTGTCCACCAGAACAGGCAGAAATCTTTTTTTCTAAATCGTGGATCCCAAGTTTTCCGAGTACCTCTTTTAATTTATTCTCGTAATTCCAGGCATTATTTTTTTCTATCTGGTCAATTAACTCTGTAAGTTGTTCGCTATTCTCCGTCCCCTGGGTAGCACGGATAAGCTCATTTTCATAATCACGGATCATCTTTGTGATAGGATCGTCACCAGCCAGTACAGCATCAATAATGGATAGATCAGCATCAAAATCAGGTTGCTGTCCTACATATGCCAATTTAATATCATTGGCCGTAGCCACTTGTCCGGAATCAGGAGTATCCAAACCGGCCATTATCTTTAGCAAAGTAGATTTACCACTACCATTTAGGCCCACTAGTGCTATTTTCTGCCCTTGCCCAATACCAAACGTGAGGTCTTGAAAAAGCACACGCTCGCCAAAAGACTTTGTTAACTTGTCAACAGATAGGTAATTCATGCTTCAAAGCTGGTAATAATGCTACTCTCTTGCAATGTATATTAAGGATGTAGCTGGCTGAAACCCAAATTCATCTTAACAGCTATTCATTGCGCAAAATGAACCTAATACTCATGCAACCTGCTCTCGTACGTTTTCTCTTTCCAGGCCTTTAACTTAGCTCTTCTTTCCTCTAATTCTTGATCCGAAAACTGAAAGTTGATCAGTTTATTAAGATCGGGCTGACCGGCATCCACCCAGCAGGTATACCAGAAATCGCCCACCATCTTCACTGATTTAGTCATTTGACGCTCTACCATACCTCTCAAGGCTTTGTGATAAGACTCAGAGAACTCAAAAGAATACACCTTTACCGTAGATCTACCACGAGTTTCAAAAGAGTATTTTTTATCGTAGCCATACTTTTCAGTTATCTCTTTCTCTGAACTAAAAACCGTATCCAGCGCAAGGTGAGCTTGAGTGATGAACGCCCATATTTCCAATTGCGGATTTGAAATATAGGTAGCCCCACCCACAAAAAAGTCATAGTCTTCTGAAAAAAGCTCGGTTAATCGTGATTCCCAAAGCCCGTGAATTCCATGCTGATCGGTAAGCTGACCATTATAATTAAGTGTAGTATGAAGCGGCACATTAGCATCTGCTATGTAATGACCAAGATCAGCTGATAGCTGCAAGATATTCCGAGTATCTCCAATACGCATAGCATCAGTAAGACGATATTTCATCTTGTTTACATGCCAGGGTATGATACCATACGCCAGCAGTGTATCTTCAGAATAGGTATCTACTGCGTCATTCCAAAATTTCGGGATTTTATAAATGGCACTGTCGCCATAATGATCAATATCTATGTAGTGCCGGGCAGCTTCCTGCTTTACGGCATATCTTCTTCTATCAGGATTAACTGCGCTCTCCGTAAGATACTCAAGGTGATGTTTATAAAAACCAATCATCTCTATTGGTAATGTAAATACAGCAAGACGATTGATCTTCTTATGCGCATAAAAACCCCAGATACTGGCTTTCACAGGCATTATTAACATCATTCCTAAAACAATCAACTTATTCTTCAAACCAATTATAGATAAACTAATAGTTGAATATTTCAAAAAAGAGGGTAAAATCCAATGTTCTGGCTATGAATACTTATTTAAAATAATTGATTGAAATTATTAGTTGAATGTATTTTGATATCCACCTTTTGGCATTTAGTTTTTCTTCTAATTACACTTTTGTAAAAACAATAAATAACATTAACTTTGCACACTCAAATTAAACACGAGTTGAATTAATACAATATGGCTAACCATAAATCAGCTTTAAAAAGAATAAGATCAAATAATGCTAAAAGGTTAAGAAACAGATATCAGCACAAGACTACCCGTACCTTTATCAGGAGACTAAAAGAAACTACGGATAAAGCCGAGGCTTCTGAACTCTTATCTAAGGTAGTTTCTATGATCGATAAATTGGCGAAGAGAAATATTATACACAAGAATAAGGCGGCTAATAACAAGTCTAAGCTGACTAAGTATGTGAACAGTCTTTCGTGAGACTTTTTACTTCAAGTTTTTAAAAGCCTGGATCTTAGTTAAGTCCAGGCTTTTTTGTTGCCTTTAATTCTACATTATGGTTTCCGTATACTCTAAATACTTCAAAAAAAATCCGTGACAGTAAAACCTTTAAGAATGATATGTTTGCAATGTCTAATTCAGGTAAACTTACTGTTGCTTCGGAATCGTTTAATCGAAACCCCATTTTCCTTAGTTCAATAATTCCTTGTCTACCCGCAAAACCTTGATAAGAGAATCCTGGTAATGATTTAACGGTTAGATTGAGTTCAGTATCTTTTATTTGCAGAATAATAAATACTCTACTTTTATGAAAAGCTAATTCAAGACTGTTCAGCATTCCGGATAGCAGCATTCTGATGAATTTATCTAATTTGCTTGGACCTGTCGGGCTTTTCTTCTCTTTCACACGCTCGTTTAAATGCTCATTTAATTTCCTTAACCTCCTATCAATCGATTCTGAATAGGTTCTTTCCGTACGAGGTGTATGGTAAGCTATTGAAGCGAGAGTTTGAATCTGTCTTTTTAAGTCTATTGTTTCATTATACAATGGGTCTCGAAGATTGTAGAATACTTTTAGCTTTTCATTTGCGAGTAATAAAGCCTCTTTGTAACATTCTGCCCCTGAGTAGTCTTCATCAGAAATACAATCATTGAGCCTAGATTTTAGTTCAAAGCACTCTAACTCCAAATGCTCAATAAGTAAATTCAAACGATCCACTTCTATATCAAAACTCAGTTAGTATTGATTATTCTTTTTTCTAAACTATAATTACTACAGAACTAATCTATTACATTTTTATCTTTATCTCTTTTATATTAATAATAGATGTACAAATCCCTAAGTATTAAAAGTTGGGCTGAGGAAGACCGGCCAAGAGAGAAATTAGCTCTTAAGGGAAAATCGGCCCTTTCGGAGGCAGAACTTATCGCTATTCTTATAGGCTCAGGTACGGCTTCTATGAGTGCTGTGGATGTCGCTAAAGGCATTCTTAATTCGTCTGAAAATGATTTAAATCGTTTGGCTAAGCTAACGGTGAAAGATCTTACTAAATTCAAAGGAATTGGTGAAGCCAAAGCCATTAGCATAGTGGCCGCCCTTGAGCTCGGCAGAAGAAGAAAGGAAACGGAGGTAATTAAAAAGCCAAAGATCCGTTCAAGTAAAGACGCGTATGATCTTATGAAACCCGATCTCCTGGATCTCTCTCATGAAGAGTTTTGGTGTTTATTGCTCAACCGCAGTAACATAGTCATTAAAAAACAACTCATAAGCAGTGGTGGCGTTTCAGGCACAGTGGCTGATCCCAAAATAATTTACAAGGCGGCCCTGGAAGAATTGGCCTCAGGCATAATTTTGATCCATAATCACCCCTCCGGAAATATGAAGCCCAGCCAAGCGGATATCAACTTGACCAAAAAAATGAAAACTGCGGCAAAAGCTTTAGACATTTCTTTGTATGATCACCTTATCTTTACGGAGCAAGGCTTTTTTAGCTTTGCTGATGAGAATTTACTTTAAAGTTTAACATCTAAAAAAACAATGACGCGAAATAAGGTTCTCCTCCTCTTAGGAATAATAGTACTAGCGGTCATTTTTATTTACAGCATAGGCGGAGATTATTCGCCGGAAGAATACGCCGAGTTTATACAGGAAGAACGGGGGGAACAAGAGCGGTTTATGCGGTATAATGAAGAATCTCCCTTTGTCATGAATAATGTTGATTTTCATCCTTTGAAACACTATCCAGCAAATTTAAATTATCGTATTAAGGGACGATTCGAAAAAATAGATCCTCCGAAAATAAGAAGCTTAGGTACGAACGATGGGAATCAGGAGCAATATATGGAATACGGATACGCTATTTTTGAGTTAGACGGAAAAGAAAATAGACTTCTCATCCTTGAAGAGGTAGTGGATGAAAAGTTATTTCTAGCCTTTGGTGACGAAACCAGTACCATCGAGACTTATGGGGCAGGTCGCTATTTAGATGTGGAGCATAATGGAGGGAAAACGATCAAGCTTGATTTTAACCTGGCATATAATCCCTATTGTGCCTACGTTGAAGACTTTAGTTGTCCATTTCCGCCTCGGGAAAATCTTTTGAAAGTAGCCATTCGGGCCGGTGAAAAAACGTATCACTGAAACTACTTATGCCTGCGCTAATCGGTGCTGTTCTTAAAAGATGTAGAGTAATTGAATAGGTTCCATATATTCGTTTGAAATGGTTCTTTTGTTACCTTCTCCGCTTTTAAAATACATACCTTTGCAGATTATAGATTAAATTATTTATTCGCGTAGTATACGCTGTATTAAAGAATGAAAATATCTTACAACTGGCTGAAGCAATATATTGATATTAGTGAGTCCGCAGAAAAAACAGGGCAACGGCTGACGGATACAGGATTAGAGGTAGAAGGCCTTGAAAGGCTGGAGGCTGTTCCCGGCGGGTTAAAGGGAGTAGTCATTGGCGAAATTCTAACCCGCGAAAAACATCCTAATGCCGATAAACTAAAAATAACCACTGTGGATATCGGGGCAGCGGAGCCCTCCCCTATAGTATGTGGCGCTCCCAATGTTGCCGCAGGTCAAAAAGTTATGGTAGCTACGGTTGGTACTACTTTATATCCTTCAGGACACGAACCCTTTAAGATAAAAAAGGCAAAAATAAGGGGCGAGGTATCCGAGGGGATGATCTGTGCGGAAGATGAAATAGGCATTGGAACTAGTCATGATGGCATCATGGTACTTAATACTCAGCTTCCTAATGGGGCCCCTGCCGCAGAGTATTTTGACTTGGAAGATGATTATGTTTTCGAAATCGGATTAACACCTAACCGAGCAGATGCTGCCTCGCACATAGGAACTGCTCGTGATCTGAAAGCAGTACTGCATAAGGAAGTACAATGGCCTTCCGTACAGACTTTCAAAATAGATTCTAATGAAAGGCCCATTCAAGTTATTGTTGAAAATACGGACGCATGTCCTCGCTACAGTGGTGTAACTATTACAAATGTCACGGTGAAAGAGTCCCCAGCATGGTTACAGCAGCGGTTGCGTTCTATTGGGCTCACTCCTATCAATAATATTGTAGATATCACTAATTTCATTTTACATGAAATGGGGCAACCACTTCATGCCTTCGATCTTAAAGAGGTGAAGGGAAATAAAATTATTGTTAAAACTCTTCCGGAGGGAAGCGACTTTATAACGCTTGATGAGAAGGTACGGAAGTTAAAAAATACAGATCTGATGATCTGTAACGGTGAATCTGAAGGCATGTGTATAGCTGGGGTCTTTGGTGGGCTACACTCCGGAGTTAATGACGCTACGCAAGATATTTTTCTTGAAAGCGCCTATTTTTCTCCTGATTACATTCGTAAAACAGCTCAGCATCATCAGCTAAAAACTGATGCCTCCTTCCGTTATGAGAGAGGAACCGATCCTGAAATTACGGTGTATGCGCTCAAGAGAGCCGCTTGTCTTATCCAGGAAATAGCTGGAGGTAGTATCGCTTCCGAAGTAGTGGATATTTATCCTGAGGCCGTTGGAAATTTTGAAGTCATAGTAAAATATAGCAACGTTTCAAGGCTTTTGGGTATACAGCTCGAACCCTCTCAAATTTTTAAAATATTACACTCGCTTGACATAAAAACCGAGGAACTTGATGAACAGATATTTAAAGCATCAGTTCCTCCCTATCGGGTAGACGTAACCCGAGAAGCGGATATCATCGAGGAGATACTGCGTATTTATGGCTTCAACAATATAGAACTTCCTAAAAGTTTTAAAAGTGATTTCCTGGCCGAGTTCCCTGAAACCGATGTAGATAAAGTTCAGCATAAAACCACAGAACTATTGGCGGGTCGAGGTTTTTTTGAAATTATCACTAATTCATTGACTAAACATCAATATGCTGAAAAAGCAAAGAATATTGACGCATCTGAAAGTGTATTTATACTCAATAAACTAAGTGAGGATTTAGGTGCTATGCGCCAAACCCTACTTTATAATGGACTTGAAGTTATTGCTTACAACGTTAACCGTAAACAGTCAGACCTTAAGCTTTTCGAATTTGGAAAGATTTATTTTAAGAAAGGCCAGGAGTATTTAGAAAAAAAGAGACTTGCTATCTTCATAACAGGAAAGTCGCTTGCCGAAACTTGGCACTCAAAGACCACAACTGTAGATTTTCATCATATCTCAGAAGCTGTACGATCTGTACTTGAGCGTTATGATATTCAAACCGATGATTCTTCAACGTTACACGACTATCCTTTGGACTTTGGCATCCAGCTTTACGTGAAAGAAACACCAATTGTCTCTTACGGCAAGGTTAAAAGTACGGTTACTAAAGAGTTTGGCCTTAAACAGGATGTATTTTTTGCTGACATCGACTGGGATTTGTTTTTAAGCTTAACAACTAATAATATAGCGTATCGGGAGGTTTCAAAATATCCGGAAGTACGTAGAGACTTATCTTTAGTAATCGATAAATCTATTTCTTATAAAGAAATAAAAAAGGCAGCTCTGAATAGCGAGCGGCAATTACTAAGAAGAATTAACGTTTTTGATGTATATGAGGGTAAGGAAATTGGTGATGACAAAAAGGCATATGCACTGAGTTTCATACTTCAGGACGATAAACGTACCCTCACGGACAAGGTAATAGATAAAGCCATGAATAAAATGATGAGACTTTTCGAATCTGAGCTAGGGGCAGTAATAAGGCAATAACTATGAGTAATGACCTTCTGAAATCACAACTTTCAACGTTAGAAAGAAAGCTGAATTTATTACTAAACGAGTTTAGTTCGGTACGTCAAGAACGAGCTCAATTACAAGCTGAAAATGAAGAACTTAGGACATTAGTGCAGTCAAAAGAACGTCAAATCAGCGGCTTTCAAAATAAGATTAAAATAGGTAAAATTGTAGAGGGGATGGAAGGTGAAGGAGAGAATTCTTCGGAATTGAAGAAAAAGATAGACGTTTATATTAAAGAGATTGACAGATGTATTGCACATCTAAGTAAATAATACAGTTGAATGGATATTCTCTCCATTAAAATTAAGATTGCCGACCGTGAGTACCCGATGAAGGTACAACCTGTGGATGAAGAAAGAGTGAGAAATGCCGGCAAAAAAATCAATGAGAGAATACGGTCTTACAGAGAACAGTTTGGCATTAACGATAACCAAGATCTGCTTGCCATGGTAGCCTTTGATAGCCTGGTCGATAAAATGGCCATGGAGGAAAAACAGTTTAATCAAGATGATTCAGCGCTCGTAGAAAAAGTAGAGCATCTTAATAAGATGATCGGCGACTCTTTGTAAAAGCTACTTATTTTTTTATAGTCAGTTTCTTACTTCTTGCGTTCTTATCCCTGATTAAAAAGTGTATACGCACTTTTATACCATAAAATAAGGGAGAATGGAATTATTAATCTATGTCATAATTGCCGCAGTAGTGGCCCTTGGGCTGGGAGTTTTTGTCGGTCGAACGTTAGTAGCTAAAGCCAATAAAACCAAGGAGTTAGAAATAGAGGAAAAGGCAAAACTCATTATTAAGGAAGCAGAGGTATCCGCGGAAAGTATAAAAAAAGATAAGATACTGGAAGCCAAAGAGAAATTCATTAAGCTGAAGGCCGATTTTGAAGAAGATACCGCTCGTAAGAAAAATCAAATCATTACCAATGAAAATAAGCTTAAGCAGAAAGAGCAACACCTATCAAAAGAATTTGAAAAAATTAATAGGAAGGAAAATGATCTTTCAGAACTCAAAGAAAAGCTATCAACCCAGCTAGAGGTAGTCAATAAAAAGAAAATAGAGCTTGATCAGTTTAATGAACAAAAGGCTACCATATTAGAAAAGTTATCAAACCTTAGTGCCGAAGAAGCTCGGGAACAGCTCATAGAATCAATGAAGGTGGAAGCTGAATCCAAGGCCTCATCTATGGTCAAAGATATTATTGAAGAAGCAAAGCTTACCGCTACAAAGCAGGCAAAGAAGATCGTATTAGATACTATTCAAAGAACGGCAACGGAGCACGCCATAGAGAACTGCGTATCCATTTTTAACATTGAAAGTGACGATATCAAAGGAAAGGTAATAGGTCGGGAGGGTCGTAATATACGCGCACTGGAAGCAGCTACAGGTGTTGAGATCATTGTAGATGATACTCCGGAAGCTATTATAATATCTGGTTTTGACCCGGTCAGGCGAGAAATTGCCCGGCTTTCGCTACATAGATTGGTGGTAGACGGCAGGATACATCCGGCACGTATCGAGGAAATAGTAGCAAAAACTAAGAAAAATATAGAGGATGAAATTGTGGAGATTGGCGAACGAACGGTTATAGACTTAGGTATACACGGATTGCATCCTGAGCTGATCAAAATGGTGGGAAGAATGCGCTTCCGTTCATCGTATGGTCAGAATTTGCTTCAGCATTCACGAGAAGTAGCCAACCTGTGTGCTACGATGGCCTCAGAACTTGGGCTTAACCCTAAACAGGCTAAACGCGCAGGGCTACTACATGATATTGGAAAAGTATGGCCTGAAGAAGCGGAGAAGCCTCATGCTATTTTGGGTATGGAGCTAGCGCAGAAGTACAAAGAACATCCGGTAGTTTGTAATGCCATTGGAGCTCACCATGACGAAATAGAAATGACACATCTTATCTCACCTATTGTTCAAGCCTGCGATGCCGTGTCGGGGGCCCGGCCAGGTGCAAGACGAGAAGTAATGGAGAGCTACATCAAACGATTAAAAGATCTGGAGGCGCTAGCTTTAAATTTTGATGGTGTTAATAAGTGCTACGCCATACAGGCAGGTCGTGAATTAAGGGTAATGGTGGATGCTGATAAAGTAGCCGATAGCAAAGCCGGTCAGCTCTCTTTTGACATCTCTCAGAAGATAGAAAAAGATATGCAATATCCCGGACAGATAAAGGTGACTGTTATTAGGGAAATGCGAGCGGTAGCCTATGCAAAGTAGGGTTTCTCCCAATTTTTAAGACACGGCGATTTTAGCTAGTCCTTATAACAAATAACTTATCTGAGCTTTCAAAAAAGTACAGTCAGCGGCCCTTGGTATTTACTATTACTATATAGAATAGTGTAGTAATAAATCCCTGCAGAAACATCATTGGCAAACCACTTAAAATCCCGATTGGTGCTGGAAAATACAGTTTGACCCCATCTGTTATGAATGATTACCTCTTCGAATTCTCCGGCACAATTATCAATAGGTAAATAGATCAAACGATCATCTTCGGTAGGATTCTCTATAGTGTAATATCCGAAATAGTCATTTTGATCAGGGCTTGTCCTAGGGGTAATAACATTGGTTATGGCAAATTCATTACGCTGAGGGATATCCTTTATGTTAACCTTCAAGGACAACGTATCTGATTGTGGAAGAAAGCAGTTTTTATCAAAGAGTACGAAATCCAAAGTTATACTTTCATTAAAGCTACGATCTGTAAATATGCCACAGTCAATATCCCAATTTAAATCACTACTAACTAAGTTCAAACCTTTGACAGCCTCAAACTCTAGCCCAGCAGGAGGCTCGCTCACCATTACCAGCTCTAAACTGTCCCTTTCGAACTCTTTACCTGTTAGCCTTAAACTTACTGTGTTACCTACTATTACGCTGGCCGAATCTTGATTAAACTCAATTTCATTTAAACTGCGGAATTCTAGCTCTGGCTTTTCGCTAGGTGGAGGGCCGAGTAAAAAATCTACAGTCAAGGTATCCCGATTGGTAAACTGACAGGCATCTACATCTTCTACAAAGAACTGAACGGTTAGCGAGTCTTGCATCTGAAGATCAAAGTCACACGCTATCTCCCATAATACATCGCTGAATACATTTTCTTCGGCCTCTGCATCGGGGAAAATAAAATTAACACTTTGAAAGTCGAAGTTAATACCATTTGCCGTGAGCTTGATGAGGTCTTTATCCTCGTCAAATCCTCTAATGTTATGACGAGCCGTTTGACGCAGTAAATAATCAAACTGTAAGGAATCCTTATCCGGATTATTGGATTCAAAAATAACAGGTTTCGATTGCGCCGGATCATTAATTAGCAGCGTGATCAGAAGAGTCTGTGGGTCTTCCCATTCGCATTGATCAAAATCTTCAGC
>JBCCSU010000078.1:0-17654 GCA_039199635.1 Bacteroidota bacterium
TTTACCCCTTAAATGCGAAGGGGAAACTTCGGCAATGTAGACGGGAGCCAAAATTAAAGAAGCTCCTACTGCAAATCCTCCAATAAGCCTGGCTACGATTAACCAGAAAAAAGTAGGGGCCAGTGCTGAACCTATAGCAGATATTGTAAACAATATGGCCGCATACTTGAGCATTATCCTTCTACCAACTTTATCACTAATAGGGCCTGCTATCAACATGCCTAAGGCCGCGGTAAGGGTGATACAGCCTACGGCCCAGCCCAATTGTATTTTGGTCAAATTAAACTCAGGTTCTATAAATTTTATGACGCCTGAAATAACGGATGCGTCAAATCCCAATAGGAATCCGCCCAGTGCTACGGTTAGAGAGGTGAGAAAAATATATTTTTTAGATTGCTTCATAGACAGAATTCTGAGAATAACGATGTAATCAAAGATGATTATTGACGCTCAATTACAATGTGTTTCAGTATAGATTAATACTAGACAGTTCGCTTAAAAAGCATAAATGCAGTCACGATTTTCACCCTTGTATTTAAGGCAAAAGGATAAGGAGCACGAATAATTATTTCGAGAAGGAGGCGCAGTCATCACCACAGTGAGTATCGAAATGTTCATCAAAGCTTGATATTGGGGTCAGTTGGCTTCGTGGTAAAATTTTAGTTTGCCACCTCGGTTAAAACGAAACATTGAATATTCCGAGGCAATTTGCGTACGAATAAACTCATACTTCTCCCACCTTTCTCGATTTAGAGTCGTTGGATCAATGTCACCACATCGTGATAAAAACTGAACATTCCTTAAATATCAGCGTGTAGGTTTTTCGAATCGATCCCCAAGAAGGATATTCGTTTAAAACCATAGAAATGATGAAATATTTAAGTCTTATCATTGTTTTAATTCCAACGTTATTATCAGGTCAAATTCAAAAAGAGGTTGGCCTGCCGCTAAATGTAGAACCAAAAGATAGAATCTCTTTTTGTCTGTATACGGTTAACAAGCAGCAACTTAAATTAACCGCGCAGTTCTATCCTATTCGAAATTTTGAACCTTTTGAAGCCATTCTACAAATGGATGACGATGGACAATGGATTGATATTGATACGGCAGAAATTGTTTATCCGGGTTATACTGCCCATTTCAAGGTGGTGGGATGGGATGATAGCAAAACCACAAAGTATCGTGTAGCGCATAACGAAACAGCATTCTATGAGGGTTTGATACAGAAAAATCCGGTAGAAAAAGACGAGATCGTGGTTGGTGCATTTTCTGGTAATTCCATCTACTCTATTCACGGCGGTGACCTGTCTAGACAAGACATTGTTGACAACATGAAAAAAATAAAGCCTGACCTACTTTTCTTCGCGGGAGACCAAGTTTATGATCACAGCGAACATTATTGGCACTGGCTGAGATTTGGGCAAGATTTCGGGGAAATCATAAGTAACACACCTACCGTTTGCCTACCAGATGATCATGATGTGGGACAAGCTAATATTTGGGGAGCAGGTGGCAAGAAAGGAATAAATCGGTATGGCGAAATGGGAGGCTATTATATGCCGTTAGCTTACATAGAAGAGGTACAGCGTGCCCAATCATGGCACCTACCGGATGCTTATGATCCTACTCCTATTGGTGACGGAATCAGTGTTTTATACACTAATCTCACCTGGGGTGGAATCAGCTTTGCCATTATTGAAGATCGTAAATGGAAATCAGGCCCGGATGACGTATTAGCAGGTATCAATCGTGATTCTGTTGATGTTAGTGCCTTTGATGTAGCAGGAGCAAAATTATTAGGGGAAAGACAATTAAAATTTCTGGAAGATTGGACGGACGATTGGGAGAATGCCGAGATGAAGGCGGTTCTTTCTGCTACAGTTTTCGCCCAGACCAGCACCCGCACAGGGAAACACGACTGGTTCATAAACTATGACTTTGATGCCAATGGTTGGCCCCAAACCGGACGTAATAAGGCGCTAGAGGTAATTCGTAAGAGCTATGCGGTTATGATTGGTGGAGACCAACATTTAGCTACAGTTATTCAACACGGTATAGAGGATTGGGGTGATGCTGGCTACTCTTTTGCTACACCTTCAATTGCTAGCCTTTGGTTGAGGTGGTGGGATCCAAAAGAAGATGGAAAGAACAGACCTAAGGGTGAACCTCGCTACATCGGCGAGTTTGAAGAAGGATTTAAAAATAAAATCACTATGGTGGCTGTAGCTAACCCTGATGCCGAACCCGATCAGGAGGACCCTGATCTGGTCAATAGCCGCGGGGCCGGTATCGGTGTGGTACGTTTTAACAAGTCTAAAAGGACGGTTACTTTCGAATGCTGGCCTAGAAAGGTAGATATAACTGAAGCTAATCAGTTTTATGGTTGGCCGGTAACCGTTAATCAACTAGACAATAACCAAGTCATAGATGGTTATCAATTACCCCATCTGATTTTAGATGTTTCAGATGCCGTAGTTAGCGTATATGATCAATCGAAACAACTTATTTCTTCGCTAAGAATTAAAGGGAATACCTACCAGCCTGAGGTTCGGAAAAAAGGGCTATATGATATATCTATCCGTAAGGGTACCTATGAAAAAACAATTTCACAACTCCCAGCTAAAAGAAGTAATAAAAAGAAAATCAAAATAACATTACGCTGACTACAATGGTGATCCGACATACATTCATTCTATTCGCACTGTCCTGCACTTTTCAATGCCAAAGCCCGGAGTCTAAAAATCACGATCCCTATTGGGATTCTTTTAGAAATCTTTCCATATCAAGTTTTGAAGAGGGTAATACAGCGGTACTCTCAGCTCTGAATGCAGATGTATTTGTAACTCAGGAATGGTCCTCTGATGGAGATCAGGCTTTACGGCTTGATATGAAGTACGATGAGAAAAAATCCGGGGTTGAGTTATCGTTTCCCCAACACCTTGATGTCTCTAAATTCAAAGATCTTACCTTAGTTTTCGAAGCAAAAAATCCGGGTCCTCACTCTACACATTTGTATTGTGTTATTAAGGCTGAGGATGGTACGAGTATGCGAAGATCAGCATCCATCGGTCCGGGAGAATCAACGTCACTCTACTATCAGATCGAAGGAGATTTTGTTAAGTCCGATTCAGATTTTAGGGATTACCCGGATCCGTGGGGCACTAAATCTCTCCCTATGAAAACTCGTGGACTAATGGCGAACAACACTTACAATAAAATAGCCTCCATCCAGTTTTACACACAAAATACCTTATTCGATAAATCGTTAATCATCGATAACCTACGCTTTGTAGAAACACCACCGATATCACATGATTATTTAGCTGGTATTATCGATAAGTACGGTCAACCTCAAGGTGATTTTGAAGGAAAAATTATTTCTAATGAACAATTGAAAAAGCTAGCTAATGAAGAACTTGAACAACTGGCAGCCGAAGGCACGATGGCAGGTAGAAGTAAATACGGAGGCTGGGCAAATGGACCAAAGCTGGAAGCAACAGGTTATTTTCGAACCGAAAAAATTGAGGATAAATGGGCGCTGGTAGACCCTGAAGGTCATATTTTCTTCTCTTCCGGTATTGCAAATGTGCGACTTGCGAATACCACCACTTTTACCGGCAGGGATTTTCGTAATGATACGGTGCGTTGGCGTGACCCGGAAGACGTTACCCCGGAAGATTCCAGGGGTATGATAGAACTATCAGAAGCGGTAACGGCTACCTCGTACGTTGCATACCCAGAGCGTTTTAAGATATTCCAGGAGCTTCCGGCATATGATGATCCATTGGCCAATCATTTCAGCTACCGAAGAGAGCAGTACATTGGACCTTTTGAACATGGTGAAACCTTTAGCTTTTATCAAGCCAACCTGGAAAGACGTTATGGTGAACCTACCCCGGGTGCTCATCTTGAAAAATGGGTAGATGTCACCTTGGATCGATTCCGGAACTGGGGATTTACTTCTTTTGGAAATTGGGCCGGCAATGAGTTTTTCCACCTAAACCGGATGCCTTACTTTGCTAACGGCTGGATTATTGGAGACTTCAACACGGTAAAGTCTGGAATGGATTATTGGGGGCCAATGCCGGACGTGTTTGATCTGGAATTCACCAGAAGGGTAAAGATAACCGTAGATGTGGTAGCTAAAGAGGTAAAAGGAAATCCTTGGTGTATTGGTGTTTTTATCGATAATGAAAAAGGCTGGGGCAAACAAGGTACACCAAACAGCACTTATGGCATCGTGTTACACGGACTGAACCAAGACGTAGAAAAAAGCCCTATCAAACGCCATTTCTTAACATTATTGAAAAATAAATATGTTTCTATTAAGAAGCTAAATAATGCCTGGGAAACAGATGTACTTTCTTGGGAGATTTTAGCAAATGGAATTGACTACCGGGAAAAAGAATCCTTTTCAGAAGAGATGGTCCAAGATCTTTCAGACTTATTGTTTGCTTATGCAGATCAGTACTTTCGAGTAGTTCATGATGCTTTAGAAGAAGCTATGCCTAACCATATGTACATGGGATGCCGCTTTGCCACCTGGGGGTTAGGTCCTGAGGTAAGGCAAGCTGCCAAGAAGTATGTGGATGTGTTCAGTATTAACTACTATCAGGAGGGAATAGGAAAAAAATACTGGGAATTTCTGGATGAAATAGACAAACCAGCCATCATTGGTGAATGGCACATTGGGGTACAGGAGTCAGGGCTTTACCATCCAGGGGTTATACACGCTTCAGATCGTTCAGACCGTGGCAAAATGTATAAAGACTATCTGCAATCTGTGCTGGATAATCCTTACATGGTAGGTGCGCACTGGTTTCAATATATCGATTCACCAACTTCTGGCCGGGCGCACGATGGTGAAAATTACAATGTAGGTTTTGTTACGACTGCGGATGTTCCCTATCCGGAATTGGTTCAGGCCGTGAAGGAAATTCACCATAACATTTATGAGAATAGGTATAATTCTGAATAAGTTAAGGTCATTTAACCTGCCTACCAGAGTTATTTGCAAACCTTTAAGGATCGGATTCCATCCTCAGTAAAATGCTTCGTATCTCAAGCCAACTCATAAGGATTATTGGATCACTATATCAACAAAAATAACCTAACCATAGTCAGTCGGTTGTAGTACTGAATACAAAATTCAACAAAAGGGTTAATAGAAACTCATAGAGATCCCCATTAAAACTGATATCTTCAATTCACTCATAATTCTAACTTATATGATTCAGTACTTGGCCTCGAATATGTCGCTTAACGAAAAGGATGCTTCGATACTAAATGCGTATATGAGGTATGAAAAATTAAAAGCCGGTCAAATAATTGTTCGATCGGGTAGCTTCCACCGGTATATATATTTTTTAGTAGATGGGATTGTAAAGGCGTATCAAACTATTGAAGGAAAGGACGTGGTACAGCAGCTCATCTCAGCCGATCATTTTTTTGCTCCTGTCGATAGCTTTTTTCACGAAAAGCCATCTGATCTTTTTTTTGAGACGATTACACCGGTGTCACTTTTTAAACTATCTAAAACCGATTTTGATACGCTAAAAACCAAAGTTAACTTTTTGGATAAATTAGTGAGGGAGGTTATGCAAGAGCACCTGAATTGTAAAGAAGAAAGAGCACGTGACTTCCAGGTATTAAGTGCTAAAGAAAGATATAAAAAACTTTTAGAAGATAGTCCTCATCTGGTTCAGCAGGTACCTGTAGAAACCCTCGCCTCCTACTTGGGAATAGAACCCCAATCCTTAAGCCGTATTAGAGGCCAAATTCAGCGCTGAATCTAACATTTGTTATTTCTACAACCTCAAATGTTCCACACATTTGCCGTGCATTAATTAAAAATCATGAGCAAAGAAATATCACTAGTAACGGGAGGAAATGGTCATTTGGGCAACAACCTGATCAGGCATTTACTCTCTCAAAATGAAACTGTAGTAACTACGGTAAGGAATAAGGATAACGTAACTCCCTTTCAAGGTTTATCGTGCGAAATTTTTGAAGCAGATATTACAGATAAGAAATCTCTTGAAGTGGCCTTTCAAGGGGTTAATAACCTATACGCTGTGGCTGCCAACTTCAATATGTGGGCCAAAAACCCTAAAAAGGATATCTACGATGTAAATATAGAGGGTACCCGAAATGTATTTGAAGCGGCTAAAGAATCCGGAGTTAAAAACATCGTTTACGTCAGCTCAGTGGCCAGCCTAGACTTTACCCTGCTTCCCGCAAATGTTGACAACGGATACAACCGAGATCGAAGGAACTGGTATTACAATTCTAAAAACGATTCTGATAAATTAGCCTTAGCGCTAGGTAAAGAATACGGTATCAGAACTGTAAATATCCTTCCTTCTGCAATGATCGGTTCGGTTGCTTATCGATTGAGCTATTCTAATAAACTGGTATTGCAGGCGCTTCGGGGGGAAATACCGGTGGATACCAACATCACATTGAATTGGGTAGATGTAAAGGATGTAGCATATGGTGCTTATCAAGCAATGAAACGAGGAAAAGCTGGCCATAGATATATCCTGGCCAATGAAAAACATACAACACTTACCGAAACCGTAAAGATAGCCGCCGGATTATTTCCTAATTCTAATTTAAAACCACCAAAAAAACTGCCTAAACCTCTATTATACCTGATTGCTGGAATGATGGAACTAGCAAGCAAGGCAAATGGAAAAGAACCGCTACTTCAAAGGCATTACCTTGATATGTTTTATGGATTGAAACAGGATTATGACGTTAGCAAGTCGCGCAAAGAACTCAACTTTAACCCTCGCAGTTCAGAACAGGCACTGCGCGATGCGATGATGTATTTAAAGAACCAGTGGGATGGGTAAAATAGAAAACCGAATCCATGAATCATACAGTCCATAGAGATCATACTGAAGAAAGGAACCTGAGAGTTACTTGGTGGAAAACTCCAAATAGGGCTATAAATAAATTATTTTAACTGAATCGTTATTTCTGACGGTTGGGCAGCCCCTAATTTCAAAGCCCTTTCAGAAGGGAGTACATTTGAAACACTCAATTGATATTCTCCTTTGAACCACGTTAGAACGCCTTCAGAATCGTAATACTTCAAATCATTACTCTCTAGCGTATAACTTAGCTGCACCGTTTTTCCTTTTAGAAGCTTGACCCGGTCAAATCTCAAGAGTTTATAAAAGGGAAGCTTTGAGTTTTCCTTCGGGCTCAGATACAATTGGATAACCTCTTCGATGTCCCAATTACCCTCATTAGTTATTTCAAATGAAAGATTAATTGACCCTTTACTATTGACTTTCGTAGTACTAGTTTGAATCTCTGAAATACTTATGCCAGCATAAGTCAAACCAAACCCAAAAGGATACATGGGTTCTTTTTTCATGTACTTATAGGTTCTTCCTTCCATACCATAATCTTCATAAGGTGGCAGGTCTTCAATGCTTTTAGGAAAGGTAATCGGTAAATGTCCTGAAGGTGCTACATCACCAAAAACTACATCGGCTATTGCTGCTCCTCCTTGCTCACCCGGATACCACATTTGCAAAATTGCGTCTGCTTTTTCTTCAATACCTTCAAGGGATACCGGGCTACCGCTAGCAATCACCAGAACTAAAGGGCCTTTTTTCTTCTCTGCTAATTCGTTGAAGTAGTCAATCTGATTTTGCGGTAATTTCAGATCCACCCTGTCCCCCATGTTAGCGGAAGCGATGGCATCTACCTCCTCCCCTTCCCTATCAGCTGAGATCCCTAAAACACAAATGGTAGCCTCCACTTCTCCTGCCACAAAAGGAGCCCAGTTCTTGGGATTGATGTTCTTTTGAAAGGGTAAGGCTCCCATTCGATAATTGAGTGAAGTACCTAGTGAAACTTTATCTGCGATGCCTTCCAACACCGTAACTACATTGGAAGTAACTCCGTAGTAATTGGCCATCATCACATCCAAGGAAGCAGCAAATGGCCCCGTGACATAGAGGTTTTTAATGTTCTTTTTCAAAGGAAGAATGCCTCGACTATTCTTTAACAGCACGATGGACTTTTGTGCCACTTCGTTTGCCAACGCAATATGCTCAGCGCTATTAATTTGTGAAGCATCCGTTTTCTTAAATGGACTTACGCCTTCATCATCAAACAGTCCTAGCCTGAATCTAATGGCTAATAATTCCTCCAATCGGTCATCTACAAGCTCTTCGGTGATCAACCCTTGCTCATACGCACTTTTTAGGGAACCATAAGTATAACCACAATTAAGATTAATCCCTGTTTGTAATGCTAGTGCAGCGGCTTCTTCAATGGTATTGACTTTTTGATGACCGTTTAGAATATCGCCAAGAGCACCACAATCCGATACGATATATCCATCAAACTGCCACTTATCCCTTAAAAGATCGTTGATCAAAAAGTCACTCGCGCAAGCCGGATCACCATATAACGCATTATAGGCACCCATCACTCCAGCTACTGATCCTTCAGTGACTAGTGCCTCAAAGGCCGGCAAATAGGTTTCATACAAATCTTTTTTGGTTGGGTTTGCATCAAAGTGATGACGTAATGATTCAGGCCCCGAATGCACAGCATAGTGTTTAGCACAAGCCGCAGTTCTCAAATAGTTGGGATCATCACCTTGCAATCCCTTAACAAAGGCCACTCCCAGTTTTGAGGTAAGATAAGGGTCCTCCCCATAAGTTTCCTGCCCCCGCCCCCATCTTGGATCTCTAAAAATGTTCACATTGGGCGACCAGAAAGTAAGGCCGGCATACTTGCCTCGATTACCAATGGATTGCGAAATCTCGAATTTGGCTCTTGCTTCGATGGAAATAGCTTCCCCTACCTTTTGCGCTAAATCAGGATCAAATGTAGCCGCCAAGCCAATGGCTTGTGGAAAAATAGTAGCCTTTCCGTTCCGTGCTACGCCATGCAACGCCTCATTCCACCAATTATACTCTGGGATACCCAATCGGTCGATCGCCGGTGCGTCACTATTTAGCTGACCCAGCTTTTCATCGAGCGTCATTGCCTGAATGAGCTCGGTAATTCGCTCATCGAAAGGCTTACTTGAGTGGTACCAAGGTTGATTTTGAGCTATGACACTCTCAAGGCCCAGAACGGTTAAAGTTCCAAATAATAAAACCTTCACATAATCCCGGAAGCACATCTCAGATTAGGCTACTTCAAATTCCTTGATCCGCTCCCAATCAAATTCCACCCCTATTCCAGGCGTATCAGGGGCTACCGCTCTAAAATTCTTGACTTGCAAAGGGCGCTTAGTATATTCATCAATAGGGAAACTATGCACTTCCAGCCATCCGGCATTAGATTGTGCGGAGACCAAACTCACATGTAATTCCTGCATACCGTGCGAACAAACGGGCATATTGTACCTTCTTGCCATCTCAGCTACTTTCAACCATCCGGTGATCCCACCACAATTAGAAGCATCGGGAATAATAAATGAAAGATTGGCCTGCTCAAAGGCATAGCCAAACTCATGTATGGTGTGTAGGTTTTCACCCATGGTTAACGGAATGCCCCCCTCTTTAGCAATTTTAGCATAACCCTCATAATCATCAGGAAGCGTAGGCTCTTCAAACCAAAAAATATCGTATGGCTTAAAACCGTGGCACATTGCAATGGCTTGCTCAACAGACTGAGAGTAATTGGCATCTACCATAAAGGTTCGGTCAGGGCCAATCAGGTCACGAACAGCCTTAACCCGCTCTACATCCGTTTCAAGCTTCGGCTGGCCGACTTTGATCTTTACCGCATTGTAACCTTTGTTTAGATATCCCTGAACGGAATCCAAGAGCTTTGGCAATGAAAACATTAAATCGATACCACCACAATAAGCATTACATGTATTATCATTTCCTCCGGCTAGCTTCCACAGTGGAAGGTTTTGCTTTTTACAACGAATGTCCCAAAGTGCTATGTCTATAGCTGAGATAGCAAAAGAAGAGATACCTCCTCGCCCCACGTAATGAATATTCCATTCCATGTGATCGGTTAAGTGTTCAATATCATCACCGTCTTTATTCAATAAGTCTGGTTTAAGATCGTATTCGATCATGGCCATAATAGCCCTCCCACCTTTACCACCCGTGTAAGTATAGCCAGTGCCCTCCGATCCATCCTCTAGCCTAACTGTACATGTAATCAACTCGAAGTGCGTATGTGCCGGATGCTTAGCATCCGTCAATACTTCTTTTAAAGGAATGTGAAAAAGTTTAGTTTGAATGTCTACAATCCTATTCATTATGGATTGTATTTCATATAAAATGTCTTCTTCTCAAGGTATTGTTCAAATCCATACTTACCATCTTCGCCTCCTGAACCGCTCAGTTTATACCCATTATGAAAACCTTGATGCTGCTCCCCGTGGCCACGGTTAATATAGATCTCTCCGAATTCCAGGTCGTCATTTAACTTCATGATCCTATTCATATCATTGGTGAATACCATGGCTGCCAGTCCGAACTCGCAATCATTTGCGTATTCAATCACTTCATCATATTCTTTAAATTTTAATATTGGCAAAATGGGACCGAAAGATTCTTCATGAACAATAGTCATCTCTTGTTTTACGTCCGTTAAAATAGTAGGCTCAAACCAGTTTCCCTTTTCAAACTCAGCTCCTTCAGGTCGTTTGCCGCCATAAGCGAGAGTAGCCCCCTCTTCCAAACTTTTTGCTACCAACTCTTCCATATGTAAAAACTCTGCATGATTCACTTTAGGGCCCATTTCAGAGGCAGGGTCCATTGGGTCTCCTACTTTAAAGTCTTTTACTTTTGTCATGAATTTTTCCATGAACTCATCGTAAATATCCTCATGTAAATACATACGTTCGTTACACGTACATACCTGTCCGCAATTGTCAAACCTTGAGTGGAAAGCACTTTCCACTGCCGCATCAATATTAGCATCTTCAAAAGCTATAAATGGAGCTTTGCCACCTAACTCTAGCTGTACATGACTCATATGCTTTGCTGCGGTTTTGAATATCTGTTGACCTGCCGGTGTACTCCCTGTCATGGTGACCATACGCGTGATTGGATTATCCACCAGTGCATTACCCAGTAAGCTTCCCCTTCCTGTGACCACATTTATAACTCCTTTAGGTATACCCACGTTGTTAGCCAGTGCTCCAAGCTCCAACGTACTTAAAGGAGATTCCTGAGTAGGCTTTATTACAATTGTATTCCCTGCTACTAATGCGGGACCTATCTTTCTTCCGGCCAGCGCCAACGGAAAGTTCCACGCAGTAATGGCCACTACCACTCCTCGCGGAATTTTATGAATCATGATGTGTTCATTGGGATTATCGGAGGGAAGAATATCTCCTTCTATGTGTCGTGCCCAATCCGCGGCGTACTCCATATAAGTACAAGTAGCTTCTACCTCAAATTCGGCCAGACTAATGATTTTACCTTGTTCCGAAGTAAGGATCTCCGCCAGCCGCCGTTTATTAGCTCTGATCTCTGATGCAAATGCTCTTACTATATCCCCTCTTTGCTTCGCAGGCCACTTTTTCCATTTCTTAAATGCTTCATTTGCTACCTGAAGAGCGTGAGAAGCATCCGTTTCCACGCCCATTTGGGTGGTGGCAATAACTTCATCGTTAGCAGGATTTAAAATCTCAGCACTTTCACCGGTAGATGATTTGACGTACTCGCCACCAATAAATAAGTCGTATGCTTTAGCCATATTTTATCGTTTATTCATTTAAAATTATCTCCCCATCCAGCCACCATCTACCAGCACAACACTACCATGCATATAGGCTCCGGCTTCAGAACACAGTGTTACTACCGGGCCCTTAAAATCTTCAGGTAAACCCCATCTGCCAGCTGGTATCCTAGTCAGAATTTGTTCAGATCTTATGGGGTCGTTTCTTAAAGCTTCCGTATTATCTGTGTTAATATAACCAGGCGCTATGGCGTTGACATTGACTCCTTTACCCGCCCATTCATTGGCAAATGCCATAGTCATCTGACCTATAGCACCTTTACTGGCGGCATAACCTGGTACAGTAATTCCACCTTGAAAAGTTAAAAGGGAAGCCGTAAAAACGATCTTTCCGCTTCCGCGAGCCACCATTTCTTTGCCAAATTCCCTTGTAAGTATGAATTGTGAATTTTGATTGACTTCTATCACCTTATCCCACATTTCATCAGGATGCTCAGCTGCTGGCTTTCTTAAAATAGTTCCTGCGTTATTGATCAAGATATCAACTTGAGCATGATCTGCTTTTACCTGAGTTATAAATTGGTAGAGCGCCGCACGATCTGAAAAGTCGCACGTATAGGCGGCGAAAGAACGACCCGTAGCCTCAACAGCCCTACCAACATCACTACCTTCTTTTTCAAGTGAAGCGCTAACTCCGATAATATCCGCTCCGGCTTCAGCCAGGCCTATGGCTATGGCTTTACCAATTCCCCTTTTGCACCCCGTTACGAGTGCTACTTTTCCGTTCAATTTAAATTTATCTAGTATGCTCATGCCTGACAATCAATTAAATATTTCATCCCTGCGGGATTGTTATCTATTTCTTCAAAAACACTCTGAATTTTATTTAACGCACTTACTTGTGTGGTCAATTCATCGAATGGAATGGCACCAGAAGATGCAATTCGAATAGCTTCTTCGTAATCTTCTTCTTGGTAAAGCCTGGCACCCAATAATTCGATTTCAGACCAGAAAAATTTGAACAAGTCCACTTTCTTTTGTTCACCACCATGAATAGCGACCATGACAATTCGACCACGAACGTTGACCACATCCGTCATAGTCTGTACACCAGGTTGCGACCCCGAAACCTCGAAGGCGCAGTCGATCATCTTTTCATGAGTTACCTCAGAAACCCGTTTTAAAACATCTTCTTTGAGGGGATTAATTACTTCAAAATCAAAACCGGAAAGCATCTTGAGACGTGCTTCGTTGACTTCGGAAATAATTACGTTAGCTCCTTTATGCCTCAATACAAAAGCAATGAGTGTACCGATAGGTCCTCCACCAATCACCAAGCAGTTCTCACCTGCCACTACCTTGCCTATTTTTACATCGTGACATGCTACTGCTAAGGGTTCGATAAACGCACCATTTTGTAATGACAAGCTGTCTGGTAGCTTATGTAATGTGTAACCAGGCACCGTCCAACTTTCCTGAAAGGCTCCGGCAGCGTCTATGCCAATAAACTTTAAGTTTTTGCCCACATGGTTGAAGCCCTTATCAAAGGGATGTGGCTCTCCGAACTTCAAAGGACGGACTGCTACTTTATCACCAACGGCGACATTCGTTATATTCTCACCAATCTCTGCTACGGTAGCTGAAGCTTCGTGACCTACAGTTTGTGGTGGTCCCACACGCTCATCCATAACTCCGTGATAAATATGCACGTCTGTACCACAAACACCGCAAAAAGCCACATCCAGCCGCACTTCGTCAGGTGTAGGCTTTATTATTTTCCCTTCGCTCACTTCGAAGGTTTTATTTCCTTTATAAAAGGCTGCTTTCATAGCTAAATAATTAATTTAAAGTATGCCTGCAGGCAGAAGTGTTTTACCTTACTCTCCACCCGTAGTCATATATGTTTTAGAAAATCACAGTTGTTTTTCTTCATCCAACTGCTTCAATTTTAGGCAATTCACATCCTACGAAGAGGCTGGGTTACTAGACAAAAAGTGGACAATTAGTTACCAGAAATATATATTTTTATGGTAGAGCTAGACAACCTAAGAAAATACAAACCTGTTTTAATAGTTGGAATAATGAAAGACGCTGACTTGGAGTTTTTATTATAATTGAGTGGCTGAATCGGTATACTCTTGCCCGTAAGGTCAATTAGATCGATAATGGTATTATCAATATTTTGAATTGTCAATATTTCTCCCGCAACGGTAGGGTTCGGATATACTAAAAGCTCTGGTTGCTCAATTTCTTCCTTGCCTAATATTTGGTCATTGAAATAATTTACTGCTCTATTAAATGCCTGAACACCTACTTTTTCTCCTATTAGCCGACCAGGAATATCATCAGCCGGTGGATGTATACCTCCCCAAATTCTAGATAAACTACATTGATCCGAAGCATCCCGGTAAGTGGCCCATTGAAGAACAACGTCTACACTTGGGCCCTCTTCAAAGACCAAAAACTCATTTTTTCTAGCTATAAATTCCCCCATTCCTCCTGGGAAGTATTCAGAACCGGTGATCAAGGTCATCACCTCAGCGGCTGCTCGTGAGAAAGTGGAATGTCCCGAAACATAACCGGCAAATGGTGGCGTGACGAATGAAGGTCGCTGATACGGCCACCAATTCTCGGCCAATATCCAGCCTATCCCTGCCTGATCACTATCTGGATCAACGATGTAATCATGTCCTTTCCATGTTTTTAATTTGATCTTTCCAATATTTTCAAACTGCCTACCTGCAAGAGGGTCTCCCTCTCCAATAACTTCTATATAACCTTCCCGCAAAGGAATACCATCCGGGTGATAATTATCAAGTGAGCTATCTGTACTTTGGCCAAGGTCTGACATGTACCGTATAGCTGAAATGGGTCGAATATAGTCATACCACCCTTTAACACTCCAGGCCGAAATAGCTGCATCGTGCATCGCTCCTCCCAACGTAAAATAGGCCTTAAGATCCCATTCCAGGTCGCTCAAGATTTCACCTTCACCTGTGAATCTCTTTTCAAATAAAGGATGATCCGATACATAATTCAATATCGTGAACCAGTGACCGGGTGGCGTTTCAGAATCCGGCCCATCCGCCCAAAATTCAGCCAATACCCTGGCATAATCTCCTCGGGGTACTACTTGTGGCTCATAAGGTGCATTCGTTACTGGATTTATAGTATAGCCTTTACCAATATCACCGCCATCCAACAAATCGTAGAAGGACTCATAATCCGCCCAGTTCTGTGGTAATGCATCTATCGAAATATTACCGATTGATGCAGGTGAAATATCCCAATTTACACCATCCGAGGGGTCTAAGTGAGCTCCCCATATGGATACTAATGAAAAGCCCCATTTGTAATATTCATCCGTATCTGCTCCGAGATAAGGAGGAGCACCAGGATCATGAAATACATTGTAATTATTATTTTCCCGGGAGAAGGCTACCATCTCACTTTGGTTTAAGGCAAATGACTTTACATTCCCCCACTCAGGACTTAAAAATCCAGGGGTATTACCCTCAACAACATTACCGCTTTGATCAATAAATGTGTCAAACGACAGGGGTTGCCAGCGATTAGGATCATTAACACCCATTATACCAGACCTGGAGAGAATTAAAGGATCGTTAGTCGTTTGATAGTAGTTATTTTCATAATCCTTAGCCTCATTAGACCCATCATTTTTTCCATACGCTATATATTGCGAGGCTATGTAATTACCGAGTGCTGCCCCACTACCTGATGTGTAATCGACAGAAATATTATTTATGTCATAACCCAGCTGATCCATGGTTTGATTATACAAAACCAGAGATTCAAATTGAGAGGGTGATCTTAAAAATCGATGCCTTAGTAATCGGTAAGCGCAGTAACTAATGGCTTCTCTCATAATTTTGTTCTTTTCCTCCTGATCTAAATTATCCATGTCAGGAAATACAATCTCTTGATTAATATCTAAATAAGCTGTAGCATTTTCACTAAAAACGCTCCAGACATCCCACATAGCCGCACTGACATGAAAAAGGTTTCTCGCGTGAATGGTGGGTCTGGCGAAATCACCTCGTATGGACTGTAATAATACTTCATTCCATAAGCGCGCAATACTAATATTCTCCGGAAGGGACTCGGTCGATAATTCTACCCTCAAACTGACTGGAAGGCTTGAGCATTCTAGTATTTCTTGAACGGTCACTATTCCGCTAGTCATGACACCCCAGCGCACCTCTATGGTTCCTGTTCCATGACCTGAAATAATCTCACCGCCTTCCACAGACCAATGCAGTTCAGAACCTTCTTGTTTTTGATAGGTGTACGAATGTATACTTAGTTGACCGACAGTAGAAGCTCCGGATATAACGTTGGTGGAAAGATAAGTACACGATCCGTCATCAATGGTCGCCTGGGGGTTGTAATTGCAGGAATTGGGATCGGTACAACTTGGTATTTTATTACTTTCTAGATTTCGAAATGCTAATCCTTCCCCTTCTACCAGATAGACATTAGTATTGGCCGGAATATCCTCAAACGAACTAACCGTACCTGACGGCCATTTAACCGTTAAGGTGGAAATTTCATCCGCATCTGCCAGGCCAAAATGAACCGGCTGTAAGCTTTGAGCCATGAATGAGACCCCAGTATAATACCTGTATTGACTTTTCCCATCCGGGGTTGTTATCGCTACGGTAGCACCTATCGCATCCCTATTTGATGATGTCCCTTCAAGGCTGATCTGTATCCAATTGGGATCGGCATCTTCGGATATAGTTACCAAATCATTCTCCAATAAGGTAGGTGAGTTTTCAATATCTGTAAGAAGAACATCTAAATCTCCATCATGATCAAAATCAAAGGCTTGAAATGACCTGGTATTAGACGATAATTCAAAACCTGAACTAGAAGACTGGTTACTAAAGGATAGGTCATTGCCTGTTAAATCATTTCTGAAATAATAATTAGCCATGTTCAGCTCATAGCCATTAGCCACTAATATATCCTCATCACCGTCCAAATCCATATCGGCAAGTATGGTTTGCCAGGCCCATAAGGCATTAGCTACACCCAGCTCTTCCGCCAGATTATTATAACTGCCATTATTTTCTACCAATAGGGTATTTTCCTGAATATCGGTGATATAGTAATCAAAGTTTCCATCGTTATTAATATCACTTGAGGAAATTCCCATGTCATAGCCGGAAACCACCAGGCCTAGCGCCTCCTCTGCTTCTACAAATGAGTTTCCTTCCTGATTGATCAGCACTTTACTATCTTCAAAATCATTGGAAAAATAAAGGTCTACCCACCCGTCTTCATTGATATCACAGGGTAAAATGGTCCAAGTCAGATCTATTTGATCAAAATTGAATATGGAATGATCAGCCGTAGTAAAGCTAATTCCGGAGTTGTTCAGGTACATCTGAACATCGCTACACGTATTAAAATGCGACTGGACTAAATCTAAAAAGCCGTCATTATTAAAATCAAACCAGGCTGCCCCAGCTGTATAACAGTCTGATTCGTTGACGAGACCTACACTTAATGTAACATCCTGAAAAGTCCCATCTCCATTGTTTTTTAACAGCTTATTGATTCTATAATTAGATAAATATAGATCTGGGTAGCCATCGTTGTTGTAATCTCCCCAGGAAACTCCATTTTTAACGTGGGCCTGAATATTATGTACGATGTCGACTTCCCCCTGAATACCTGCTAAAATACCTTTCAAGCCAGCTTCTACCGTAACATCCTTAAAGGTTCCATCATTCAGATTTTGATATAGCCTGCTCCAGGTAGTAGGATCAATCTCCTGATAGGGCTGATTAGCTACTACAAAAACATCCAGATGACCATCCCGATTAAAATCGGCCACGGCAATGCCGTTATTGTTTGAAAGGGATTCTAGGCCACGCACACTTTTGGGCGTAAACGTTTGGCTCCATCCGGTAGCTGAAAAGAAAACCAGACGGGCAAAGAAA
>JBCCSU010000079.1:0-17628 GCA_039199635.1 Bacteroidota bacterium
AACAGATCATTCTTAGTTGGGAAATAGAAGACATTAATATCAATGAGATCCTTATTGAAAGGCTGGATCAAGATCATCGCTTTAGTACGCTTAAAAGAATTACCCTGACTCATTCTGAGAAGACATTCTTAGATGAAGAACCACTAGGAGGCTATAACTACTATAGACTTACATCTATAAAGGATAATGAAACCGAGCGTACGGAAATCGTAAGTGTTTACATGGAAACTGATGCTGACGTTACTTTTTATCCAAACCCAAATAACGGAACTGCTCTTTTTATTGAAACACCGGCTACTGATCGGAGTTTTACCGTACTCATTTATGATAAATTGGGTGCTAAGCTTAAAAGAACTTTGAAAAATGAAGATATAGCATCTACCAATTTACTCCGACAAAAAACTTTGGAGCCAGGTATTTATTATATAAACGTTCAAAAAGGCGCTAACAGTTTTACGAAAAGATTAGTAGTTAAGCGCTAATTAGCGGATTCTGTCTACGGACTTCACCAGGCGTTCATCTTTTCTAATGTATCGGTTCGCCAAAAGATTGAAAAAAAGCGCGGCGGCAGGCATAAAAAAGGCTAAACCATAACTGCCGGTTACGTTGAGTTCCTTTATGAAATCAGTGGCAAAATAAGTCGCCAAAATCAGTGCCCCGGCAATAAATAAGGAGTTAAGTGCACCTAATTTTATTTGCAATAACCGATTATCATAACGCGTAATTTCAACAATGGCTACTATGATAGATAAGCTGGCAAGTACAGCCGTAAAGGTGTAAGGATAATACAGCTTGGTGATTTTGCCGTCAACATTTGCTTCGTAGAGAAGTGCATAAAGTTGGTAGTAAATATCTTGTTCTGTGTTTTGATAAGTCCAGAATGGCAGGAAAAAAGTGAGCAACATACAGATAGCTACTAGCACCAGAAATACCGTTTGAATCCTTTGTAACATAGGGCTTATGACTAAATTTGGACTGCAAATAAAGTCAAAGCCCACTCTATTACCAAGGAAATATGGAAGCTGCCTATATTGTTGATATCATTAGAACACCTGTTGGAAAATTTGGGGGTGCATTGTCCTCGATACGTCCTGATGACCTAGCCGCTTACGCGATCAAAGCGCTATTGGAGCGTAATGCTCAATTTGACCCTTCCTTGGTAGAGGATGTGATCTTTGGAGCCGCCAACCAAGCCGGAGAAGATAATCGTAATGTGGCTAGAATGGCTTTGCTGCTGGCCGGTTTGCCGATTGAAGTAGGTGGTGTTACCGTAAATCGTCTTTGTGCTTCTGGCTTACAGTCTATAATCGATGCTTCCCGAGCACTGATGCTAGGGGATGGAATGGCATATATCGCCGGAGGTGTAGAAAGCATGACCCGGGCACCTTTTGTTACGGGTAAGTCAGAAGTAGCTTTTGGAAGAAAAGTAGAGACCTATGATACTACCATTGGCTGGCGGTTTATTAATCCCAGGCTTGCTGAGTTATACCACCCCTTTTCTATGGGTGAAACGGCAGAAAACGTGGCCGATCGATGGAAGATCTCTCGGGAAGAACAGGATCGATTTGCACATAACAGCCAGCTTAAATATCAAAAAGCACATGAAGCGGATCGATTCAAATCACAGCTCATTCCGGTATCCATACCACAGCGCAAAGCTGATCCGCTACTTTTTGCAAAGGATGAACACCCCCGGCTTTCATCACCCGAGAAATTAGCTACGCTTAAGCCCGCGTTTAAAGTGGAAGGCAGTGTTACGGCCGGAAATTCCTCGGGCATCAATGACGGTTCAGCGGCTTCTCTTATGGCGAATGAAGCTGTCATAAAAAAAATGAATGCCAAACCATTAGCTAGGGTGGTATCTATGGCGGTTGCCGGAGTTGCTCCTGATTGTATGGGTATTGGCCCGGTACCAGCGACAAAAAAAGCATTAAAACGGGCAGGTTTAACCGTTAAGGACCTAGATCTGGTAGAGCTAAATGAAGCTTTTGCCTCACAATCACTGGCGTGCATGCAAGATCTGGATCTGGACCCCAATAAAGTGAATGTAAATGGCGGTTCCATAGCTATAGGCCATCCACTGGGTGCAAGTGGTACCCGAATATCGGCTACTCTGATCCATGAGATGCAAAGGCGAAATAATGTGAAATACGGCCTCGCAACGATGTGCATAGGCGTAGGACAGGGTGCAGCCGTTATCTATGAAAAACTTTAGCACATGAACACCGACCCGATAGAAGTGGTCGCTTTTGATGCTGACGATACACTTTGGCACAATGAACGCTACTTTAGAAAGGCAGAAGATCAGTTTGCTGAGCTGGTCAAGGACTATCTCCCAAGAGATCGAGCCATTAATGCATTATTCTCTAAAGAAATGAAGCTTCTACCAATTTATGGGTACGGCATTAAAGCCTTCGTTTTGTCTATGGTGGAAGCCGCTATTGAAATTTCAAAAGGAGCTGTCTCTACGGATAAAATCCGGCAAATTCTCGCAATCGGTAGGGCTATGGCCAATGAGCCGGTAGAACTATTGGATGAGGTTCATAAAGTGCTAGTAGCATTAAGAGAGAAGTATCGGCTCATTCTGGCTACCAAGGGCGACTTAATAGATCAAGAACGCAAGCTGGTAAAATCTGGGCTGAGTGAGTATTTTCATCATGTAGAGGTGATGAGCGAGAAAAAAGAAGCTAACTACAAGCGGTTAATTCGTCATTTGGACATTCGGCCGGCTAAGTTCCTGATGATCGGAAACTCCATGAAATCAGATATAGTACCGGTGCTCAATATAGGAGGTAAAGCAGTCCATATTCCTCATGAAATTACCTGGCAGCATGAAATAATCAGCAACGAAGAGATCAAAAAGTATAACTTTCTTACGGTAGCTAAGCTCACGGATATTTTACCTTACCTAAACAAATGAACCGGTATTTTTTTGAAATTTCTTACGATGGTACGGAGTATCACGGCTGGCAAAGACAGGAAAATGCCATTAGTGTTCAGGAAGTGGTGGAGGAAGCTTTGTCCACCGTCTTGAAAACTAAAATGAGCGTAGTGGGAAGCGGAAGAACCGATACCGGGGTGCATTGCGAGCAGCAATTTTTTCACCTGGATATAGACGAAAGTGTTGATACTTCAGGATTGCTCTATCGGCTCAACAGCTTTCTTCCAAAGGATATTAGCATTGGTAGTATCCAACAGGTACAAGAAGATGGCCATTCCCGGTTTTCGGCCATTTCCAGGAGTTATGAATACCGGATAAATCTCAGAAAGAGCCCTTTCTATAAGCTCTACAGTTACTACTATCGTAAATCACCGGATCTTGATTCAATGAACGCCGCAGCTCACCTCTTAATTGGTGAGCATGATTTCAAAGCGTTTAGCAAAGTGAAAACGGAAGTCAATAATTTCAAGTGCCATATCTCTCACGCTAAATGGAATTCTTCTCCAGAAAAACTATGGTTTAATATTTCTGCCAATCGCTTTTTAAGAGGTATGGTTAGGGCTATTGTAGGCACACTATTGCAAGTGGGTGAGGGGAATTTATCACTCACTGATTTTCAAAAAGTAATCGAATCTAAAGACCGTAGAAAAGCCTCAGCGGCGGCACCTGCTCACGGCTTATTTCTGACGAAAGTTGTCTATCCCAAAACCATTTTTCTTGCTAACAAATGAATTCAACGATCCCAAAACTATTAGTGACAGGAATCGTTTCTTTGAAGTATTTGTAAGAGAGTAACATGGACTTAGCACTTTAGGTGCTTACCTTCGCTGTCCGCTCAGGGCATTTCATGGAACAAGAGAAAGTTAATAGTGGTAATATAGTTGATTTTAAGGTGCTTAAGCGCCTTCTTAAGTTTGTAAAGCCCTACCAAGGCAGGTTCTATCTGCTTATTTTTCTAACCGTTACGCTTGGGGTATTGGCGCCACTTCGCCCCTTTTTAATTCAGCTAACCATTGATAATGAAGTAGCTGCCGGAGATTACCACGGCCTAATAAACATGATCATCCTGTTAGTAGGCTTACTTTTTCTCCAGTCGTTAGTTCAGTATTCTCATACATACATGAGCGGATGGCTAGGCCAGCATATCATTAAGGATATCCGAACTAAGCTGTATGAACACCTGATAAAATTACGTCTAAAGTTTTTTGACCGAACACCTATAGGGCGGCTGGTCACACGGACTATTTCAGATGTAGAAACACTGGCCGATGTATTCAGTGAAGGACTTGCAGCTATGCTGGGAGATCTGTTTCAGCTCGTTTTCATCCTGGGTTTCATGTTTTCTCAAAACTGGAAGCTAGCGCTGATCAGCTTATCCACTTTTCCGTTAATGCTGATCAGCACCTACATATTTAAAGAAAAGATCAAAGTATCTTTTAATGACGTGCGTAATGCCGTTTCCAATCTGAATACGTACGTTCAAGAGCACATAACTGGAATGAGCATCGTCCAAATATTTGGAAGTGAGAAACGGGAATACAAAAAATTTGAAGAGATCAATCAGGAACACCGAAGGGCAAACCTGAAATCTGTGTTGTATTATTCGGTGTATTTTCCGGTAGCTGAAGTAATCAGTGCCGCGGGGATTGGCCTTTTAATATGGTATGGTGGTCGTGGTGTTTTTAATCAGATTGATACAGACATAACACTTGGTATGCTCATTGCCTTTATCATGTATATCCAAATGTTTTTCCGGCCCATAAGGCTCATTGCAGACCGATTCAATACACTTCAATTAGGTATTGTAAGTTCGTCTCGCATTTTGAAACTTATCGATAATAATGAACACATTCCGGACAACGGACAGTACACTCCTGATCACATAGAGGGGAAGGTAGAATTTAAGAATGTTTGGTTTGCTTATAATGATGCGGATTATGTTTTAAAGAATATTTCTTTTCAAGTTGAACCCGGGCAAATGATTGCCTTAGTGGGAGCCACAGGTGCTGGAAAGTCATCCATTATCAATCTTTTAAATAGGTTTTATGATATAAATAGGGGTTCTATCTATATAGACAGTAAAGAACACCTTGTTTACGACTTAGTACGCTTACGTAGTAAGATAGGCGTAGTACTGCAAGATGTTTTCCTCTTCAGCGATTCTATTTATAAAAATATCACACTGGGCAATCCCGATATTACAGAAGAGCAGGTGCTGCAAGCCGCTGAACTTGTGGGAGCGAGGAAGTTTATTGAAAAACTTCCTGGCGGATTAGAATACAATGTAATGGAGCGCGGCTCTACGCTTTCTGTGGGTCAGCGCCAACTTATTTCATTTGTACGTGCCATGGTCTATGATCCGCGCATTATAGTGCTGGATGAGGCTACTTCATCAGTAGATACAGAAACGGAGGAGATGATCCAGAGGGCTATCGATAAAATGATGGCCGGTAGAACGTCTGTGGTTATAGCGCACAGACTATCTACTATTCAAAAGGCCGATAAGATAATAGTGCTTGAAAAAGGTGAGATTGTAGAATCAGGTAGCCACGAAGAGCTTATTTCAAAGGATGGTTATTACACTCAACTGCATAAAATGCAGTACAAAGAAATTGTGTAAATCTTTTGCTTGCAATTCCCCATCTTCGCAATTTGCTTTTGATTTATCATACTTCTAAATGCCTGATTTACATAAGCTTGTCGTGCTAATCTTAATGTGCATGTCAGTTGCTTTTAGCAGCATGGCACAGCGGCATGTGGTAAAAAGGAAACATAAGCCTATTAAGATCTCAAAAAGGAAAGCTAGTGTGGTGTGCCCTATTTTTAATGAGAGTCAATATCCTTACCAGGGAATAGGCGTTAAGCTGGGAGACCCCTTCGCCATTACGTATAAATTTTACGCAAATAAGAATTTTGCCATTGCAGTAGATGCGGGAAGCGCAGCAAGCGGACTTTATAATCAATACCATACGGATAATTTCTCTGAGGGAATAAGACCTGATACACTCAATCAGGCACAAAGCATCTCTTATTTAAGTCACATTGTTAACTCCGAGTGGGTAGTGGAGGGAAAAATGCTGTATCAGCATGATGCTTCTAAACTTCTCAAAGGACTACAATGGTACGTAGGTGCTGGTTTTCAATGGCGCCAAGTGGATATTACCTATGAATATTTGTTAGATATTAGTTTTAGCACATCAGAAACCGGCCGTTTTGACGTTACCAACAGTACTATGGGACCAACGGCTGTTTTGGGCTTTGAATACGCTTATTTTCAGCTACCTATTTCAGCTTTTATGGAGGTAGAACTATTCACGGATATAGACAATGATCCGGGGTGGACACGCTTTCAAGGTGGGATTGGTCTCCGGGTAGTTTTTTAAACCATTACTATTTTCATGATCTTAAAATTGAAGACAATTGCTTGTCTTGTTGGCTTATTATGTTTCGCACACCTCTCGTTTGCACAGCGTTTTGATCGGGGTATTGGTCTACGAGTGGGTGATCCTTTTGGAATCAGCTACAAACAATACGGAAATAATAGAGCGGCCTTAGAATTTACTTTGGGAACCACCTCCAGAAATAGACATAACGCCTACTATAAGGATAAATTCAAAAGTATTAACGATTTTGATCGCTTTAATTATTCAGATCATACGGTAGATTTCACACTTGCTGCGCAGGGCCGGTACTTGTTACATTATTCCTTTCCTGCTAATGTGGAAGGGCGTCTGGACTGGTATTGGGGTTTAGGAGCTCATCTGCGTTTATCTACACTCGAATATGCCTATTTTGATGAATCAGAGTCGCTGAGTTTTGATGAACGCACTAATTTTGATCTGGGGCCTGAGGGTATCATAGGTATGGAATACGAGCTTCAAGATTACCCTATTGTAGGATTTGGAGAGTTCAGCCTTTTAGGAGAACTTGTGGATCAGCCATTAAAATTCAGGTTATTTGCGGCGGTAGGCGTTAGATATGCTTTTTAGATGAGAAAATATGTACTGATAGCCGCTTCCATTGTTTTGGTAGCCGGAGCAATGCTCTACTTGCTTTTGGGCGGCACTTCCGAATTAGTATTCAAATTAGAAAAAAGACCCGAAGAGGTTATTTACGGTCAATTATTCGAAGGTAGACCCACAGAACAACGGCTTGAAGCGCTCTTTATTGATACCCGAGAACGAAGCAAAGAAATTAATCAGCCATTAGTGGTGGTTAACTATGAGCAAGATAGCATTCCACTAAAGCAGTTCATCGGCACCATGGGTAATCCTGAACGTAGTGCTAATCTTGAAGCTTTAAAGATGCCTTCAGGTAGATACGTGTCCACAAAAATAGAATCCCATAGCCTGGTAATGCCAAGACCTGATGAAATAAGAGAGGCAGCTGAAAATTTTGCTGATCAGGAGGGAGTAAAACTAAACCCGAAGGAATCTTATGAAATATACAAAGGTGATTCTGCTTTGCTGGTAATGTTTTGGTGTTTGTAGCCTCTGACGCTGTTATATGTCACCATAATATGTCCAGGCACTAAACACATACACCGTTACCACTTTTTCGTCAATAGAGTACACTACTCTATGCTTTCTATTGATCCTTCGGGAATAAAGCCCTGACAGATCATGTTTTAGTTTTTCCGGTTAACCTGTATCAGGGGAGAATGTTCTCTTAACTCATTGGGCAAGCTGTACGGTTTCCTTAATACAGATCGCTCTCCTGAGTTTGTATGCTTTTCAATATCTTCTAATGCATTATCCGATAACACTAAGGCATAACTCATAGCCCGAGCAACTCGTTATACTGACATATGTATTGAGCATTTATTTGACATAAATAATATATCCGGCAGATTATTCCTCCAGTGTTTCCTCAGCAGTCATCTGCTTCTCGTAAAGCTCTTTATACGTGCCATTATGCGCCATAAGTTCATCATGCGTGCCTTCTTCTACTATTTGAGCATCGTCAAGTACAATGATCTTATCCGCCAACTTCGCAGAGGAAACCCGATGTGAAATAATAATACTGGTACGCCCCTCCATGATCTTACTTAGACTTTGAAGTATGGCATTTTCCGTTTTAGTATCCACAGCGGAAAGCGCATCATCAAGAATCAGGATCTTTGGGTTGCGGCAGATTGCTCTGGCTATAGAAACGCGTTGCTTTTGGCCGCCGGAGAGTGTGATGCCTCGTTCCCCCAGCATAGTCGCAAATCCCTCAGGAAAATCTACAATGTTATTATAGACATCGGCATCTTTAGCGGCTTGAAGAACGTTTTCCTCAACAGCTTCGTCTGCACCAAAGGCAATATTATTGTAAATAGAATCACTAAAAAGGAAAACATCCTGGGGTACGTAACCGATCTGGCTTCTCAAATTAACTACCTCATAATCCTCGATTTTATGATCATCGATGATAACTTCACCACTCGTGCTGTCATACATGCGAATAATGAGGTTGGCTATAGTGCTTTTTCCTGAACCCGTGGTACCAATGATGGCCAATGACTCACCCGGATCTACCTGGAATGAAATGTTTTTAAGAGCCTTAATGCCTGAGTCAGGATATACAAAACCTACGTCTTTGAAAGTGATACTCCCTTTTAGCTGCTCTTTAATATTTGCTTTACTAATAATATCATTCTTAGTCTTTAAAAACTCGTTGATCCTTTTTTGTGAAGCCGCAGCTCTCTGCGTAATACTACTTATCCAGCCCAATGAGGTAACGGGCCAGGTGAGTAGGTTCACATAAATGATGAACTCA
The DNA here is from genome assembly GCA_039199635.1 of Bacteroidota bacterium. Classification (GTDB taxonomy): domain Bacteria; phylum Bacteroidota; class Bacteroidia; order Cytophagales; family Cyclobacteriaceae; genus Fulvivirga. The sequence continues at coordinate 8,702 of JBCCSU010000079.1, forward strand.
GCAATATTACCAAAGGTGAGTGTGCCTTCTATTACCTGGGCGCTGCCAGCATAAATAGTAAGAATGGTGCTTAGCCCTACCAGACCTAAAATCAATGGATAAAATAAGGCTTGCACTTTCGTAAGGCGTAACGATTTTATCTTGTACTCCTCGCTTTTTTCAGTAAACCTTCGATTTGAATCCTCCTCACGAGTAAAAGATTTTAGCACCCGAATGCCCGAGAATGCCTCCTGTACAAACGTAGACAGTCCTGATTGGCTTTTCTGAATTTCTTCAGACCTTCTATTGATAACGTTATTCACGTAATAGATGCTTATGGATAAAATGGGCAGCGGAATAAGCGCATAGAGGGTAAGCGTAACATTTATAGAAAGCATGTAAGGTATCAACAGCGCAAAAAGAGTGACCATATTTAAACCATACATGATGGATGGCCCCAGGTACATACGTACCTTACTCACATCTTCAGAAATACGGTTGAGAATATCACCCGTGTTATTACGCCGGTAAAAACTCAGCGGTAAGGATTGGTAATGAGCATAAATCTCATTTTTTAAATCGTACTCCACCAACCTGGACATGACAATGATGGTCTGCCGTACCATAAAAAGAAACAAACCGCGCATGAGCGCCATGACTAAGATCAGCCCCGCATAGATTAAAATATTAACTGTAAAAACGGTATAAATCGTTTCTTGAACCGCCAATTCCTGGAATGAATTATATACGGCTATATTGTCGGTGATAAGATTAATGGCGTAACGTACTACCGAGGCAGGAATAATTTGAAAGATGTTAGATATAACTACAAACACCAATCCTAGTAACAAGTGATACTTATATTTTAATAGATATTTATTAAGATAACTGAGCTCTTTCATTACATCTTTTACGGGACTAAAGTGTCTTTAAAGTAATAGATCTGAATCCCATCCCCTTTCAACGTTAAGGTACCTTTTAAGTTCTTTGCAAACGATTTCGTTTTTGAAAAAAGTTAGAAAATAGGCTACTTTTGCGCTGCCAAAAATAGAACGGCACCTGGTTTTATGATTTAAAACTACGGAACTATTACGTTAACCTGCACTATGATGGATGTAAATGAACTGGAAAAAATAGATACTTCAATTTTCGGACAGATTACTCAACTCGGCCATGAACAGGTAGTTTTTTGTAACGATGAGGCTACAGGTTTAAAAGCCATCATAGGCATTCATAATACCATTCTAGGGCCAGCGCTAGGGGGTACGCGCATGTGGAATTATGCCAGCGATTCTGAGGGGATAACTGATGTATTGAGACTTTCAAGGGGCATGACCTATAAGGCCGCAATCACCGGGCTCAATCTGGGAGGCGGAAAGGCGGTGATCATTGGTGATGCTTCAAAACAAAAAACAGAAGCCTTTCTCAGAAGGTTTGGGAAGTTCATCGACAGCTTGGGAGGTAAGTATTGGACAGCCGAAGATGTGAATATGAAAACCAGTGATATGCAATACATTGGTATGGAAACCAAGTATGTGACGGGTTTGCCTGAGAGTATGGGTGGTGGTGGAGATCCATCACCGGTAACAGCCTATGGTACTTATTTAGGAATGAAAGCCGCGGCCAAGAAGGTGTATGGTAGCGATAGCCTAAAAGGAAAAACTATCGGCGTGCAGGGGGTAGGGCAAGTAGGTATGTATTTAGTGGAGTACCTTACTAAAGAAGATGCTAAAGTGTTTATCACCGATATCTCAGAAGCCAAGCTAAATAAAGTAGCGACTGAATCAGGCGCGACAGTGGTGGGTATGGAAGATATTTATGATCTGGATATGGACATTTATGCTCCTTGCGCCTTAGGAGCAACTTTAAATAGTAGTACTATCCCCAAGTTAAAGTGCCAGATAGTAGCGGGAGCAGCGAATAATCAGCTAGCGGATGAGCAAAAACATGGCTACATGCTGATGGATCGTAATATTACCTATGCTCCTGATTTTTTAATAAATGCCGGCGGCTTAATCAACGTGTATGAAGAATATTTGGGAGATTACAGCCGTGACCGAACTTACCATACCGCAGAAAAAATATATGATACCTGCCTTGAGATCTTAAATTTGGCAGAGACAGATAACATTTCCTCCCAAGAAGCAGCTATCCAAATGGCAGAGAGCCGCATAGAAGCGATTGGAAAAATAAAATTGCCTCGCTAAGCCAAGGGATTTATAAATTTTTGTGGTCATCTTTGAGCAGTTGTTAAACCGCCTATTAAACACCATCTTGTTCTTTATTTTTTGCGATAATGCTCAATAGACGCACACTACGAATTAAAGCCATGCAAACCATATTTGCGTTGCGACAAAGCAGGGATGCCAATCTGGAGCTAGCCAAAACCTTTATTCGTGACCGATTCCTACCCGACCTCAATTCCATGGAGGTGCAAGATAGAGCTCTTCTAAAAGAGCAGAGCAAAGAAGCTCTAAAGATCTTTACCCTCAATTATGAGAATTCATCTTTTAAAAGTGATGGAGCAAGTGCTTCTGAGGTGGATGAAACAGTGAATGAAGCCATTGAGACTTATCATAAAGACAATAAAAAAGATCAAGAGCTTTATAAAAAGCAGATGATCACTGAGGCTGAGAAAGTCTACGATAAGTATATTCAAATGCTGAATTTATTAGTAGAGCTTAAAAGCGTGGCAGAAAGTGATGAAAAAAGGGATCATTCTCACTTTGTTAAAAATTTGTTAATCAAAGCCATAGCGTCACATCCATCACGTGAAAACTTTAGTTTGCGAAAGAATTTAAACTGGGCGGAGTATCAATCCGATATTCGGCAATGGTTTAAAGAGTTGAGAAACGATGATAAATACCAAGCGTATCTAGCTTTAAAAAGCGCATCGTTTCAGGAGGATAAGAACATTGTAACCTACATTGTAAAAGATATCATCTTTAAAAGCGATGTAGTAGACAAGTTCATGGAAGAAAAAAACTTAAACTGGAGTGAGAACAGGGCCATTATAAAAAGCCTGGTTACTAAAACCGTTAGGTCTATAGAGGAAAGTAACCGGAGTGATTTCGAGTTACAAGAGTTATCTTACAATTGGGAAGATGACAAATCGTTCTTTGTAAAATTGTACGAGAATACTAATCAGGTAGAGCCTAAATATGAGGCACTCATTGCTAAAAAAACCAAGAATTGGGAAATCGACAGAATTGCGATAACAGATAAGATTATTCTGGATATGGCTATTGCTGAAATGATTAATTTCCAAAGCATCCCTGTTAAAGTAACGATTAATGAATATATTGAGGTGGCAAAAAAATATAGCACGCCGAAAAGTAAGTTATTCATCAATGGTGTGCTGGATGTTATCGCAGAAGAGTTAAAATCTAACGGTGACATCAAGAAAAGCGGAAGAGGACTAATAGATAATAAATAAGATATGAGTAAGTCAGGAAGTAGTTTTTTAGCCTTTTTGTTAGGAGCTGCCACAGGAGCAGCGCTGGGCATTCTTTATGCCCCTGATAAGGGTTCGAATACAAGAGATAAATTGAGTTATCGCTTAGATAAATACAAGAAAACATTAGAAGATCTGCTAGATGATCTGGTATCTAATAAAGATGGTGTGTTAAGCGAGGCTAAGACTCACGGTGAGCGTGTGGTAAATGATGCAAAGTTAAAGGCTGAGAAGCTGCTAGAAGATGTAGATGAGCTTATCAGTCATATAAAATCTGGAGATAAGGAATAACAAACCTTTTAATCCAGGCTTTGTTTTAAGAAAGAATTTGGATTGAATAGATATTAATAGATTAAAATTTAATTAAAATGAGAGGATTAAGACTATCCCTGTTAGTTGGACTTGTAGTTTTCGTTGCTGCAGCTTGTGGTAACAAAGACGCTGAAAAAAGAATAGCGGAGTTGGAAAGTAAAATAGCCGAGATGGAAGGTGCAGCTACCACTTTAGCCAGCCCGAACAGTACACCGGCCGAACCAGAAACCAAGCCTGAAGGACCACTTCCTGCTTTCGCTTTTGCCGAGGAAGAATTTGATTTTGGTACCATCAATGAAGGTGATGTGGTAGAACACGTATTTAAGTTTGAAAATACCGGAGATGCACCATTAATTATACAAAGCGCCAGAGGTTCTTGTGGATGTACTGTTCCAGAATACCCAAGAGAGCCCATCGGTGTGGGTGAATCAGGTGAGTTACTAGTGAAATTTAACAGTAAGGGAAAACCAAATATTCAAAATAAAACGGTGACCATTACTGCTAACACTTGGCCAAAGACCACTACACTACGCATAAAGTCAATGGTTACGCCCGCACCTAAAGAAGATGCGGCTAACGGACCTGTATAAGGAAAATTAATAATCATGTCGAGATTATCATTCATCCCGACCTGAAATCAGGTCGGGATGTTTTGTTTTACGCATCTTTCGTTTACCGCACCGACCTTGTAGAGAATGAATAGGGGAAAAGAACAGGCCACTGCTCTCTATTTTTAAGTCTTACAAACCATAGGCGGAAGTCAGGAGCAATTCGGTTTTTGAATTGCTTACTTTTAGTTTAAAAGCTTACTTTTGAGCTAATTTTTAAAATCAAGTAATGTTTAAGACAATCTTATTACAGGCGGCCGGTGATGGAAGTGGCATGTCTTCATTAATTCTTTTTGGTGGTGTAGCACTGGTATTTTATTTTTTTATGATCAGGCCACAGCAAAAAAAACAAAAGGAACAAAAGAAATTTATTGAGGAGATAAAGCGCGGTGACCAAGTGATTACCGTAGGAGGCATACACGGAAAGGTACTTTCAGTAGAAGATGACGCTGTTATGTTAGAAGTAGATAAAGGAGTAAAAGTGAAAGTGCAGAAAAGCTCAATATCTTTAGAAGCAAGCAAGCCGCCTGCTGAAAAAGAGAAGAAAGCTTGAAAAAGCTGACAGAAATAGCGCGAACACTCAGGCCTGAAGGCACCTATCGCTACAGGGTTATTATACTTTGTTTTCTGGCTGCCGCCACTTTCTGGTTTTTCAATGCTCTGAATGAGGATTACTCGGCAAATGTCCGCTACCCCTTGGAATTTATTTATGACGCTGACAAATATGTGGCCGTAGATGAGCTCCCTGAAGATATTCAGCTGAATGTAAGTGGTTTAGGTTGGAATCTGCTGCGAAATAACTTAGGTATTAAAGTTACACCCGTTCAGATTCCATTGGATAACCCGGTAGAAGTAAAAAAGATAAGCGGTTCCGCCATGCCTGCATTTCTGGTGGATCAGTTAAATGAATTCAACTTAAATTTTGTCATTACGGATACGCTTAACATTAGTATTGATAAACGTGATGATCGTCTGTTTTATGTACATATCGATAGCTCATCTATTGATCTGGAAGAGGGCTACCGGCTAACTTCGTCTATAGCAGTATCTCCGGATACATTACGTATTTCCGGCCCTTCCACTATTTTGGCAGAGCTGAGTGATACAGTTTCAATTAAACTGCCTCAAAATAATATTGACGAAAATTATGAAGAGATGATTCCGATAACTTTAAATCATCCTAAGTCTAAGCTGCTCTCACGATCGCCCACTACTATTAATGTTGAATTCAACGTTGAGGAGTTTACTTACATCGATAGTGAAATTAATATTTCCTTAAAAAATTTCCCTGCAGGGTCAGCGCTAGAGCCTGATGTTATCACCGTAAAGTATTTAATTCCGGCAGATAATGAAGACGAGGTTGACCTCAATGAATTCGAAATTATCGCTGATTTTCGAAATGTTTCTAGCGTAGATTCCACTATAACCCTCTCTTTAGAAGGCATCCCTAACTTAGTTTCAGAAGCTACTTTAGATTCCGCTACCTTCAAGGTGGTATACGATAATGAGTAGTCTTCAGGTAGGTGTAACCGGGGGCATAGGTTCAGGAAAAAGCACTGTCTGCAAAATTTTTTCAAAATTCGGAGTACCTGTCTACCATGCTGATTCAAGGGCCAAATGGTTAATGCAGCATGATGCGGACTTGAAGCACCGTATTAAAAGTGCGTTTGGAGACAATGCTTATGACCCACAGGGCGACATCAATCGTAATTATTTGGCGGAGAAAGTCTTTAATTCTACAGATGCGATTAATGTTTTGAACGGCTTGGTACATCCTGCCGTGGGTAGAGATTATACGGTATGGCACCGCCAACTAGAAGCTAAATACACCATCAAAGAAGCCGCTCTTATGTTTGAGTCGGGATCATTTAAGTCACTTGATCATATCATCAATGTTTCTGCCCCTGAAGAACTCCGTATTTACCGGGTTTTGAAAAGAGATACTTTTAGGAAAGAAAAGGAGATAATGGCTATCATCAAAAAGCAATTATCAGAGTCCGAACGCAATAAACGTTCAGATTTCCATATTATAAACGATGAATCCAACCTGATCATTCCTCAGATCCTAGAATTACATCACCGCTTTTCAGGTCTTCATAATCAAGAAAACAAGAGACTTTTCTAGAGATGAGGTTAAACAGTTTACTACGTTTACCCTTATTTTGATCCAACTTTAGACAATATTTACCCTTATTTTGTGTCGATTTTGTAGATAAATAACTCTTACTTTAAGAAGTAAATAATAATATTAGCTAAAACTAAATTTATTAGTATTTTAGCTATGTGAAGACATCCGTAGAAGATAAGCTAAAGATCCTGGCAGATGCTGCCAAATACGATGTTTCCTGTGCCTCCAGTGGAAGTAAGCGTAAAAATGATAACAAAGGCCTCGGCAATGCTACGGGCATGGGCATATGTCATAGCTATACGGAAGATGGACGATGCGTGTCTTTACTGAAAATACTCCTCACTAATTTTTGTATTTACGACTGCGCGTATTGTGTAAGTAGAAAAAGTAACGATATTAAACGAGTAGCTTTCACGGTTCAGGAAGTGGTAGATCTAACCATCAATTTCTATCGAAGAAACTATATAGAAGGTCTTTTTTTAAGCTCAGGTATTTTTAAAAATGCTGATTACACGAATGAGCGACTCATTAGAATTGCCAAGAAACTTCGCACAGAAGAGCGGTTTAATGGCTATATCCATTTAAAGATTATTCCCGGAGCCAGCCCAGAAGTGATAAAAGAAGCGGGATTATATGCAGATAGACTGAGCGTAAACCTGGAGATTCCTTCAGAAAAAAGCTTGCAGAAAATAGCGCCCGAGAAAAATCACAGCGATGTTTACACGCCTATGAATTGGCTTAAAGAGCACATCTCCGAGAACAGAGAAGACCGAAAAAAATATCGTAAAACACCACTCTTTGCACCTGCGGGCCAAAGCACACAAGTGGTAATAGGAGCTACGCCTGAAACAGATTATCATATTCTAAATCTATCGGCTTCTCTCTACAGTGAACAGCACCTCAAAAGAGTCTACTATTCAGGTTACATACCGGTTAGTGAGGATGAACGGTTACCAGCCCTCAAGCAGGCTCCTCTTGTTCGCGAAAATAGGCTCTACCAGGCCGATTGGCTTTTTCGATTTTACGGATTTAGCATGAGGGAGCTCATCGATAAAGATCAGCCGCAGCTTGATCTAGCGATTGATCCTAAACTAGGATATGCACTGCGCAATCTTGATCTATTCCCGGTAGATATTAATACGGCCTCTTACGAACTGATCTTAAGGGTTCCGGGAATCGGGCTGAAGACGGCAGGCATGATCGTGCGATCAAGAAAATACGGAAAGGTGCGCTATAATGATGTTAAAAAGATGGGTGCAGCTATGAATAGAGCAAAGCATTTCATTCAAATAAACGGCCTGCCGCTGCCGATGATGGCAGATAGTCCCGAAGTCATCAGACATCAGATCCTATACCAGGATAAAAAAGCCCAATTGAGGTTATTCGATTAATCAGTGTTCAGCCCGGAGAAAATAGTTCTGCTTTACGATGGCTCCTATGAAGGTTTATTAACTACGGTTTTTGAATGCTACCAAAATAAGTGGAACCCGGAAATGATTGTGAAGGAATATCGTTTTCAACAAGGCCTATTTGATTCTCCAAAAACTATTATCTCAGACATGCCTAAAGCCGAACGAGTACTAAAAGGGCTCAGAAGAAAACTCACCGCCGGTGGAGTAAATAGCTTACGGTTGGCCTTTCACTCAGAGTTTAGCGATATAGAAATGACCATCTTACGCTTCATTCAGCGGACCATAGCAAGTAAGATAAACATAGAGCAAGATTATCGACAAGATGAAGTGTTACGGATCAAGCAGGTGCGAAAAATGATGAATAGAGAGATCCATCGCATGCATGCTTTTGTTCGTTTTCAGAAAACAGCAGATAGTATTTATGCGGCTACGATCAAACCGGATTTTGACGTAATGCCCTTTATTGGTGATCACTTCAGAAAGAGATACGCAGATCAGCAATGGCTTATCTATGATACACTACGAGACTATGGGTTATATTATGACCTGCGAACAATGGAATTTATAAAATTGACTAATCCCGAATGGGAAGGACATAAACAAATCAGACAGTCTATATTAACCGAGGAAGAAGTAGATTTTAAAAAGCTTTGGAAAGAATATTTTCAATCCACTTCCATCAAAGAGCGGAAAAATATGAAGCTGCATCTTCAGCATGTACCTAGAAGATATTGGCGTTACCTGCCAGAAAAGTTATGAGTTAGAAGTCTTTACTCATAGAAATATTTAGCTTTTTACTAATGAATTCCAGTTTCTCCCAAAGTTTTTGAAGTTCTGTCTCCCTAACTAGCTCAACTTTTTCCCGAGTTTGACAGGTATTTTTGTTAAAAGTGTCTATATGATTGAAAAGGGCTGATTTTCGGATGATTTCAAAAAAGGTGTGGTGCGAAAGGCCTCTTGACTTTTACGATGCTATGGTTAGATATTTGTCTGATGGCATTTATCCGCATAGAAAAGAAGAGGTCAGGAGACTA
>JBCCSU010000080.1:0-17574 GCA_039199635.1 Bacteroidota bacterium
ATATCGATAAGTGATATCAAAAACGATCCTCACATTAGCAACATCATAATTTAGACCGATTCCTCCTGCCAAACCAGCAGAACTCTGAATGAATAAATCTTCGGCTCCGATGATAACAGACTCATTTTCAAAAGGACTCGCCGCGCCGCTGGCCGCATCACTCCCTGAAACTTCGAGTGATTTATTGGCACTGGTAAGCAAACCGTAGTAGGCTCCAAGTTGGACAAACGGACGCCAACGACTAGCTCGTACAATGTCATACTTAATAAAGAGAGGAAACTCAATGTAGTCGAGCTGATGATCTTGCACATACTTTAACCTAACAGTATTATTCCCTGTAGTACCTTCCCAGGTAAATTCGTTGGCATATTCAAATCGCTGCCTTCTGTAGTTAGGTTGGAAGCTAAACGAAAAACCATGATGGAAATACGTGATTTCGATGCCAGCATGACCGCCTAAGAGGTTAAAACTTTCATACTCTTTATCTAGCTCACCAGAGGAATAATTGAGTGGGCTAAATGCAGAAAAACGTTCGTCCGGAACGGCATCTGTAATGTTTGCACCCGCCCGAAAACCGAGCCACCATTGCGATTTCAAAAAGGGGTTATCCGATGGTTTTCGGGTATTATAACCATTCTTTTTTTTGGACCTTTTACGTTGCTGTTGTGCATTCGAATAATCGGTTATCGTGAGCGCGAAAAAAGTAAAAAACAGAACCGGTAAGTATTTAATTTTCATGAGTTTGATAAGTTCCGGAAATAAAAGAATATCTAATTTCTGATAATTAGCCTTTTGCTTTGTTTTAATAATCCTGCATCTATTTTATAGATATACAAGCCGGCCTTCAGATCTGACAGGTCAACTTTTATCTCATGTTCACCCAGCGAACGGCTCTCGTTCAATACTTGTTTTACCAACCTTCCTTTTTGATCATGAATACTCAAGTTTACATGATTTTCCTTGTTCATGTAAAATGAAAGTCGAGTTTCAGTGGTTGCCGGGTTTGGATAAGCGTCATTCAAACTAAAGCGATCTTTAAAGAAGCCTTCGGTACTGGTGATTTGATCTTTGGCTAGAGGGAGAGGCTCATAAGCATCACCATTTTCATCTGTTCCATCGATAAAGTTTCCAAAAAGTATATCGTTTTCTATGACACTTTCCTCCACCTGGAACCAATCTTTTAAGATATTAGCATAAACTTGGCGGTAGTCAAACTGCATAGTTACGTTGTTATTTGACAAATCGGGATTATTTCCATACACCCCAGGCCTTACACCCCGTCCGAAAATCATCATTGGCGCTCCCGTGCCATGGTCCGTTCCAAAGCTACCGTTAGAGAAAATTCTTCTTCCAAATTCTGAGGTAGTAATGGTCATAACCCTATCTTCTAGGCCCCGTTCTCTTAAGTCATTTTGAAAAGCTTGCATGGCCGAGGAGATGTGATACATTTTAGCCGCATGCGCTCCTAGTGTAGGATCGTAGCTTTCTACCTGATCCGCGTGGGTATCAAAACCGCCCATTCTTAATAGAAACACTTTAGTTTTAACACCTTGACCTGCTCCGCCTCCATCGAGTAATTTGGATACTATTTGTAGTTGTCCTGATAATGGGTTCCTTAGCAAGCCTCTTGGTGCTGCGAAGGGATAAGTCTCAGGATAGACAGTTTGTGTTTCGCCAGCTGCCTGAAATATTTGAAGCAGTCGCTGTGCGTAATCCTCGGTTTTGTCTTCAAGGCTTAAGATCCATTTTAACTCCTCGCTGTAGGGAGAATTATTCAAGCTTGAAGGGGGGTTACCTCTTGGATCAATGTTCTTATCTTCAAATCCTTCTAGTGAATCTACCAGGTTTGCTAAACCTTCCGGGCTACCTGGAAGCGAGATAGAAGTAGGTATATTGCCTTCTTGATGAAATACCAGTGAAACGTCACTACCCATTTCGATAGCCAGTGGATCTGGCATCTCCGAATTAGGAAACGCATCCGGATAAGCCCCTAAATCTTCATATTCCTTTTGCAAGTATCGGCCTACCCAACCTGAAGAATAATAATCTTGAAAACCACCACCCATGTGCCAAATATCTCGCCCTCGAAAGTGAGAGCCATTATTGTTAGGATAAGATACACCCTGAACAATGGCCATACGGCCTCTGTCATACAAATCCTTTGCACCGATCATATCCGGATGGAGCCCTACTTGGTTTGCCGCATCCATTGTGCTATCCAACTCTATGAGTTTTCTAGACGAGTTTAATTTGGGGATCGCAATATTAGGTCTCCTGAAATAGTATTCATCATAATTAGCGGATGGTATTACCATGTTGATACCATCATTTCCACCGTGTAGCTGTAATATAATAAGTACGCGATCATTGTCACTTTGCTCAGCAAGTTTCAAAAAATGACTTTTTTCAGCCATAACTCGCATTGGTATGCTATTCAATGCAAATGAAGATCCTACTACCGCGGGTATTTTCTTTAAAAAACTTCTTCTTCTCATGATCTTACTTAGCTAAGTTGATATTCAGGTGACTGCATCATAGCATTAAAAAGACTCTGCAGACGTGTACTTGCTTCTAAATAATTAGCAGGTTGAGTATATAGATCAACCCATCCGGCTACAGCCATATCTACTTCTGTATCATACGTAGTAAAACCTAAAAAAGCCTGTAAAAAATAGCGCATTCTAGCGGCCGTTAGGTCACCATCGGAGTCATAATCCAGATTTTCTGCCATAGGTAAAATATACTGAGCTAATTCTATAATTAGTTCTCGGGCATTTGAACCGACAGTATCAAAATTTTGGACTACAAATACGCGTAAATCAATTAATGGAGCATCTGAACCATCCATAGCTTGGGCCGCAAGTAATTCACGTATAAATCGATACCGTTGTGTAAGCCAATGAGTGGATATCCAGTTACGATTATACCTCGGAAATTGATGGTAGGCGCCGTAACCCGCTACCTCAAAAGGTTCATAAAAATTCATTCCCATGGAATTGGTAGCGTCTAATAGCTCTTCAGCAAATTCATAGTATTGGGCTGCTTCAGTGTGGTAATCTGGAACAGGAATGTTTAAAAAATTCACCGTGCTGGTAACTACTTCAAGTGGTGATTTGATAATACCGCCAAATTTATCATCATCTACCACGCCACCTGCGGCATCGTAGAAATGTTGACTTTCAAATAGTTCTACTAAGAGTGGCTGTAGTTTGAATCCATTATTTATGAAGCTTTCCGCTAAAACGGCGATAACTTCATTTTCTACTTCTTCGGTTATATCATAGTAAACAAAATACCGGTATAATTTACGAACTAAATGCCTGGAGGTTTCTTCTTTCGTAAAAAGCAGCTCAATTAACTGATCTATTTCATCTAATGCACTAGCCTCAGTCTGTCGGCCATTTTCTAATAGGAGAGGGTCAGGAGAAATTATAGCATCATCTAATCTTCCCGAAAACTCTTTATCTCCTTCAGCGTGTTGGGTTGCATCAATAGGGTTGCCACGTACTACGCCACGAGGTAAACCTGTGTCCTCATCAATAGTTATAAAGTCATCATCCGTGGTCCATCCGGATAAGACCTTAGCGGCAGCGCGAACATCTTGTTCTGTAAATGTGAAATAGTCTGTAAAACCATCAAGCTCGTCCACAGGAGGGTTAGTGCCTTCTAAACCACGGCCTATACTGTATAACTCTAATAACTCTCTGCCAAAGTTTTCATTGACATTACCTTTCACATTATCTCTGCCATCTAAAAAAATAAGCATGCCATTGTCAATGCATATTTTCTTTGTCAACGATTTGAAATTAAGTTCAAGATCCAGAAAGCTGTCAAAAGCAAATTTTCTGAATAAAGCATTTTGAAAATACAACGCTCTACTGCTATCTATCTTCGAAACTTTTCCTGTGAAATAAGTATGTAAAAAGAAGGTGATCTTTTCACGGGTAGAATAGCTTAATTTTTGATTATTTGGAACAATTGTAGGATTTAACATTTGGCCTAGTAGCCAATATTGAAAATAGCCTTGACGGGCGTTTTCGTCTCCATCGATGGCAACTCCTTCAAGGTTTATCCATGTATCACCTATTTCAGGGTCAATAGGAGGTTCAGGGTCTGGAATATTACTATCAAATAGCTGTTGTACAGCTTGTGTTGCGCTCAAACCTTCCAGGCTATCTATATCATCTTTGGTTCCTCCATAGGTAGCTCGCCTCAATAAATGCGCAGCCTGCTTCCTACTTAAGTTTCCAACGAACGTGGCTAACGGCATAATTACTCTTTGTTTAAAATTTGAAAATAATTAAACATGTCATTAATAGTAATCCAGCTATGTTGAGTAACCTATTTGATCGACCAATTGAATGTTTTTGTCTTTTATAGGCCGATTACTACTTTTGATTGCATGAAGATAATAGAATGTCCGAGAGATGCCATGCAAGGTATAGAAGAATTTATACCCACGGAAGATAAGGTCAATTACTTGAATAACTTACTGAAAGTAGGTTTTGACACGTTGGATTTCGGGAGTTTTGTGTCTCCAAAGACTATCCCGCAAATGCGTGATACGGCGGATGTATTATTAAAATTGGATTTGGATAGCTCTAAATCTAAACTGTTGGCTATTGTAGCCAATACACGAGGGGCACAAGAAGCTGCACAGTTTAACGAAATAGGTTATTTGGGCTTCCCTTTTTCCATTTCGGAGACTTTTCAACAGCGTAATACTAATAAATCCATTCTGGAAGCTTTGAATGAGCTTGATCGAATTCAGCAATTATGCGTTCAACATAAAAAGGAATTAGTCTGCTACATATCTATGGGTTTTGGTAATCCATATGGAGATCCGTATGATCCCGAGGTAGTGAGTAAGTTTGCAGAAATCCTGCATTCCTTAGGCATTCGAATTATTTCTTTAGCTGATACTACTGGCGTAGCCAAACCACAGCTTATAACTAAGCTTTTTCAAGAATTAATACCAGCTTTTCCTGATGTAGAATTAGGAGCGCATTTTCATTCCATTCCTGATCAAGTCAACGAAAAATTAGTGGCCGCCTACCAGTCAGGCTGTAAAAGGTTTGATGGTGCAATACGTGGATTCGGAGGCTGCCCTATGGCCAAGGATAAATTAGTGGGAAATATTCCCACAGAAGCTATTGTATCCTATTTTGAAAACAAAAATTTCAATTTGGGAATTGATAGAGGTGCTTTTGCTCAAGCTTTAAGGACTTCAACCGCTATTTTCGGCTAGAAATCAACTTTTAACCTTTCTTTATTCATTTGGCACGTCTTTAGCCAACCATGTTATATTAAAAGAGTAAAATATTTGTTGGCTAAATATATTTAAGACGTGTAGGCTGAGTTGGTTTTAATTGCTATGTAACTAAGTGAAGTTGGAAACAGTAAGCCCTGGCAGATTTGTCAGGGCTTTTTATTTTAATCCTCTTACAATCATCTGTGGAATACACTTCCTTCTATCTGTACAAGAAGATAGGGTAAGCTTCACCTTCATGAAACAGGTCTTTGCCACGCGGTAATTGGATTAACGCATCGGCATTCACGAGATTTGCCAAATCACCCGATCCGTTACCTTTAATAGGAGTAGCTAATAGCTGTCCCTGGTCAGAGTATTCTGTTATTACCGGTAAGAAATAGGTTAGATCCGGTTTGAAGCTGACCTGCTCGGTGAGGGAAGCATGAGGTAGGTAGAGCCGGGGAGTATTAAGGCATTGATCCAGCCAAAAGTTGACATAATATTGAGTACATAGAAATGAAGACACCGGGTTTCCGGGTAAAGCAAAAATGGCACATTTCGTACCATATACCCCAAACCAAAAGGGCTTACCCGGACGTTGTTTTACTTTATGAAACTTTTTAGAAACTCCTAAAGCTTTCAAAACATCCGGAAAATAATCAAACTTACCCTTTGAAACACCACCACTGATAATGATCAGATTGTAATTCTCGATGTATGTTTTGACTTTTTCTGTAATGGCTTCCGGCTGATCATCTAAATGGTCAATTTCGGCAGGGATCAATCTATTTTGCAATATGGCTTTTATAGTATGGACATTACTTTGTCGGATTTGATGCGGTAATGGAGTTTGTTCTATTTCAACGAGCTCGTTACCGCTGGAGATGATCATTACTTTAGGTAATGCGGCTACTTGAATTTCTTTTTTGCCGATAGTCGCGCATACACCGATCTCAGCGGCACTGAGAATGGTTTTTTTAGGTACGATGAGTTCACCTTTTTTTCGATCCTTACCTCGAAAATGTATATTTTGTTGAAAGCGGATGTTTTCAACATTAATATGGGCGTTTCCACTTTCAATAGTGATATCTTCATAACGTATTACGGTATCAGCCCCCTCGGGAAGGACTGACCCTGTCATGACTTCGAGGCATGCTGTCGGATCTTTCAATCTGGTTTGAGAGTTTCCGGCCGATACTATTCCTTGGATACTAAAATTTCGCTGGCCGGCCTTAAATGCCGAATACTGCAGGGCAATACCATCCATAGCTACACGGTCGAAAGGTGGAAAGTCGCGATCAGCGAATAGGTTCTCTTCCAATACTCGTCCTACACCCGTATCTAGTGGTACAGTAACCGTTCCAAAATCGATTGTGTTCGTTCTAATTATATCCAGAGCTTCAGTAACTGTAATCATAAATACTATTCGTTAACCACCTACCGTAGCCATGGATTCTGATACTTTCAGGCTGCGCAGTTTTTCAGATTCGAAACCGTCTTTCGCCTTTTTTCCTACTGCGTGAAGAAGTTGAGCACTTATCTCGTAGTCTGAAGCTCCGTCTCTCATCAGATCTCTAAGATTTATGCCTTGATTACTGTACAGACAGGTTCGAAGTTGACCTTGCGGAGTAAGTCGAATTCGGTTACAACTCCCACAAAAAGTACGAGAATAAGCGGCAATAATACCTACTTTACCTACATGACCTTTTGGCTGATAATGTATAGCGGTTGAATTAGGAGGGTCAACTAGTCTTTTTAAATGATAACGCGGTGATATATGATCTAATATTTGATCCGCTGTCCAAAGACGGGTATTTCCCTGGCCCGCAGTACCATTGAAAGGCATCTCCTCTATAAATCGTACATCTACATTATTTTCTCGCGTAAGTTCTACCATGGGTAAAAGGTCTTCAATGTTTTGACCGTCCATGACCACCATGTTTATCTTTACCCTTATGCTGCTCTTCAGTAATTGATCAAGAGTTTTTATAACGTTGTAGAATTCGTTGCGCCTGGTAATTTGAAAAAATCGATTATTATCCAAAGAGTCCAGGCTAAGGTTTATGGATTTGATACCTAGTTTCTCAAGTTGATCTACTTTATCTGAAGTAAAAGTGCCGTTGGTGGTAATATTGATCTCTTCAATTTTGGATATCCGAGAAGCTTTCGCGAGAAACTCCATAATTCCTTTCCGAAGAAACGGCTCGCCTCCGGTGATTCGTAGCTTGGAGATGCCCATTTCCGTAAATACGATTAACAGACGCTCCATTTCTTCGAAACTTAACAAGTCTTTTCGAGGCATATATTGAATACCCTTTTCAGGCATACAATAGAAACACCTGAGGTTACAGCGGTCAGTAACTGCCAACCTCAGATAGTTAATCGCACGACCGTGGTTGTCCATCAGCATCTTAGACAAAGTACCACTATTTCAAGTTTCAATCATCACCAAATCTATTTAAAGTGTTGATTGAATTTAAAATTTAAAATCTCGGCAATTAGTGCCTAAGTGTAGGAAAGCACAGCAACTGATTAGAGAAATCACTCTTTATTTTACTTCATGAAATAGCCTTGTTTGTTCGTTACAGGTCTTCGAAGTCAAGTAAATTATTACCTTAAGTGGGTATTTATTTTAAGTTTAATATTATTTTCCAGACATATAGTTTTGATAATGAGGGAGATTTAATTAATGATCTCAATGATATTTTCAGCTCAATTAGATCAATTAGAATTAACCAATAGAGTAGATACAGCTTTATGTAAAAATTAAGAACTTTAATGAATGATTAGAGCATGTAGAACTGAGTGGACGGAATCTACGGGATCATTAAAAAAAGGTAAATGAAAGTAAATATACTAGCTTTTGGTATTGCCAGGGATATATTAGGCAAGTCAGAGGCCGATGTGGAGCTCCGGGATGGTAATACTATTGAAGAGTTAAAGCAAATGTTATTACAAAAGCACCCTAAGTTTGCTGATTTAGCTTCCCTATCATTCGCCGTTAATGAAGAGTATCGAAAAGATGACTTTCATTTAAGCGAGGGGGATGAGGTGGTTATTATTCCTCCTGTAAGTGGCGGTTAGTGAATTCCGATTCTAGGATTTAATATTTTAGGTTGAATAACATAGACGTACAAATAAAAAATGCCTTTTTGGTTGAAAAGGAATGTCACGATTTTGTAGCGCACCGTGGGGCGGGTGGAATAGCAGTTTTTGTAGGTACGGTTCGGGATCAAACCAAAGGTAAGAACGTAGTAAGGCTTGAGTTCGAATCCTATGAACCGATGGCTGTTAAAGAAATGAAGAAAATTGCCCAGACTGTAAAGGATCAGTGGCAGGCTTTAAAAGTGAGTATGCACCATAGAATTGGGATTTTGGGAATTGGTGAGATCGCTGTAATCATTGCTGTTTCTACACCACATCGAAAGGCTGCCTTTGAGGCCTGTGAGTATGCTATAGATACACTGAAGGAGACTGTTCCAATCTGGAAAAAAGAGGTTTTTGAAGATGGTGAGGTATGGGTGGCGGCACATCCTTAACTAATTACTATTTAAAAAAATAGAATGTTTTGCTATCACCTCTTTTCGAGAGAAAGTAGAGCCTTCTCACCGTACTTGCTAATTTGAGAAGTCAGTATTATCGTTTTCTGGGAAAATGTACTTACTTTGTAATAACATATTCTCAATTATGGAAGCATCAATAATTAAAATCGGAAATTCAAAAGGACTTCGTTTAAGTAAGAACATTTTGGAAAAATATAATATCAAAGATAAAGTTGAACTGGTACTTGAAAAAGAGCAAATCATTCTTAAACCAGTAGATTCTCCAAGAAAAGATTGGGAAAAGGAATTCAAGAAAATGAGCGAGGACGAAGACGACAAGTTACTAATAGGTGATGTATTCAATGATGAAAATCATGAGGAATGGAACTAAGGCAATACTCAATTGTGTTAGTGAACCTAAATCCGACTAGAGGAAGTGAAATAAAAAAAACTAGACCCTGCGTTATTGTTTCACCAAATGAGATGAATAAATATCTCAAAACAATCGTTATTGCGCCCATGACGGCTAACCTCAAAAAGTACCCGACACGAGTTTCCGTCAAACACAAAGGAAAGAAAGGAATGGTTGCAATCGACCAAATTCGTACAATTGACAAACTAAGGGTTATTAGTGTTTATCAGGGGCTTTCCAAATTTGAGATTAAAAAATGCAAAGATGTTCTGAAAGAAACTTTTGTGGACTGACTAATCGATTAATTCAACCTATAATTAATACAATACCCTAAACTTAATAGTATGCTCTATACTTCTTAGCTCTTTGATCAGTTGTTTATCGTATTCCTTGTCGATATCAGTGATCACGTAACCAATGAGCTCGTTGGTTTTTAAATATTGCCCAACAATATTGATCTCATGATCGGCAAGTACTTGGTTGATCTTAGCTAGCACACCAGGCATATTAGCATGGATATGTATTAACCTATGGGCATTTTCAAAAGCCGGTAGCTGAAGATTTGGAAAATCAACACTATTAGACGTACTACCTGTGTTGATATAATCCATGATCTTATTGGGTACAAACTGCGCAATATTCTCCTGGGCTTCTTGTGTGCTACCACCTACATGTGGAGTTAATATGGTATTGGGTAATCCCCGTAGCTCGGAGATAAACTCATCTGCATTACTTTTTGGTTCTTCGGGGAATACATCCACGGCACAACCGGCTATTTTTCCATTTAGGATATTATTACGTAGCGCAGGGATGTCTACCACATGCCCTCGACTTAAATTAATAAAAATTACATTTTCCCGCATTAAGTCAAATTCGGGTGTACCAAAGATGCCCTTGTTTTCAGGTCTACCATCCACGTGAAGGGTGACAATATCCGCCTTATTTAAAAGTTCCTTTAATGAGTTACACTTTTTCGCGTTTCCTAATGCTAACTTTTCTTCTAAGTCGTAATAATAAACGTTAAGCCCTATAGACTCAGCCAGTACTGATAGTTGCGCTCCAATATTTCCATAGCCCACGATACCCAAATTTTTACCCCTGATCTCATAGCTACCCTTAGCTGATTTTTCCCAGCGGCCTTCGTGCATAGCGTTTGACCTATCCACCATTTTTCTAAAAAGTACGATGATCTCTGCGATGGCCATTTCCACCACTGATCTGGTGTTGCTAAAGGGCGCATTGAAAACAGCCACACCTTTTTTATTGCAGGCAGCAAGGTCAATCTGATTAGTTCCGATACAAAATGCACCAACTGCAATTAGCCGATTAGCATTTTCTAATACGCGAGCCGTTACCTGAGTTTTGGATCGTATACCTAAGATGCTTACATCTTTAATTTTTACGCAAAGCTCACCCTCGTCTAATCCCGCCGGATAGACTTCTACTTTGTAACCCTCTTCTTTCATCAATTCAACCGCCTTAGGATGAATATTCTCCAGCAGCAGTACACTAATGCGATTTTTAGGATAGGAGAGCGCCTTGTTCATTTTATTAAGATATAAGAATTCATCCAGACTTGGCGTAACATGATCTGCCTTTTCCGTCACGTTCTGGCGTTCTACATTTTCTGTAAACGCATAAAATTTATTGGCCATTCCGGCCGCTTTTATTTCATAATCGGTGTAGCCGTCACCTATGACATAGACATCCCCTGTCAAGTTCATTTGACGCAACTGCTCAGCTTTTCCACCATTGACGGAGAGATTATTAGTTTCGTCGAATCCAATAATGTTATCTTGTTCGTCAAATTCAAAAGAGTTCGCAAATACATTTTCCGCCTTGATATGGTAATCCTCCACTATGGGTACTATGAAATCTTTAAAGCCGTTACTTATAATGTAGATGTTATCTGCATTTGAATTAAAAAAGTCCTTATTGTGCCTAAACGATTTGGAGACTTTACCTTTCAGTTCCTGGATCAGAAGCGGAAGGTGATTTTTATGGGCATCCAGGATCTCAATTCTTTTAACCAATGACTCTCTGAAAGTGAGATTACCGTTCATACCTTCATCGGTAATGTTCTTAATCTCATCAAGCCGTTTTTGCTTTTCAGGATGATCGTTTAGTGCAATTTCACCCAGTATGTCCAATGCTTCTACCTGGGTGAACGTACTATCGAAATCAATGATATAATTCTTGGCAACTAGTTGCTCCATTTAAGACCAAATTTTGAGACGAAGTAAACTCTTTAATTCACGATTTGAAAGGTATTTTTTTAAAATCTAGCCCCCATTAATTTAATCTGGAATCACAATCGTTTGCAAGTGATATCAGTTTTCAAATGTTGCATTTAGGTACTTGATCGGGTTAAGGTAAAACATCTTTTTCCAACCTTGCCTAGAGTTATCGATTCTCCACAAGTAGGGTAGCACGGTCACGATTGAATAATGTAAATGTGCGGGTTTGTTTGCTGCATTACCAGTAGTACCTACAGAACCAATCGGAGTGTGATTAACGTAAGAAAAAATTTCGGTATCAATTGATTCTAAATGAGCGTAATAATGAAGTCTCCACTTTGGGCCTAGGATTAAAATGACTTTACCTCCAACCTCCAGTTCACCTGCGTAAAGTACAATACCGGAAGTACTTGAAAGGAGTTCTGTCCCCTTTTTGGCGAAGATATCCACGCCTTTGTGTGTGCCTGATCTACCCCAAGGGTAATACCAAAACGAATTTTGATTATAATCTGATTTTTTGCTTCCGGATACTGGATTATTAAAGTTTTCCGGAATCAAGAAACCTATGAACAGGATAGAAGAAATTAAAATAAAAATGAGCCTTCTGAAAAGCAGCATCAGTTCAAGGCTAACGACATGCACACGGCCGTAGAAGGGCAGAGGTTAGTAAACTCTTCAGTTTGCAATATTTCAGACGGTACGTCAGAACGGGTTATTTTATTAAAACCATTTTTTGAGAAGAACTTTTCGGCGGTTTCAGTTAGTAAAAATAACTCGCTAACGCTGTTTTTTCTTGCCAGATCGATAAGTCCTTTGACCAGATGGGTTCCAATACCTTTGTTCTGACCAGCGTAAATAACCGCCATCGAACGCAAAAGAGCGCTTGAGCCATACATCTCAAGCGCACCTATCCCTATGAGTTTGGAACTAGATAAAATGCCTATAAACCGTTGAGTAGATAAATCTAGATCGTCCGTAGGTAGTTTACTTTTAGAAAGTATACTCCTGACCTCGCCAGTGTAGCTTGTACCAAGGATAATGGCTTTATTCATGGTGTGAAATTACAAGAGTTGACGTAACCTTACTAAGCTTTAAAGCTCAGTAAGGTCGTTTAACTTCGAAGAATATCTAGGTACACAATATTCCCATGTTTTAGCATTCGGTACCTCATTTTCCTGTACATCCTTTTTGAAAAGGAAGACTTATCAATGACTTTTGATCGTTTTTTGACGATAAGTTTCACTGACCATTAGAATTATTCAGCGCTCATCTTTTTGTAGGCATTGATCAAGCCATTGGTAGAACTATCGTGTGAATTAACCTGCTCATCTCCATCCAACTCGGGCAATATTTTTTTGGCCAATTGCTTACCTAACTCAACCCCCCATTGGTCGAAGCTGAAAATATTCCAGATTACACCTTGTACAAAGATTTTATGCTCGTACATAGCAATCAAGCTTCCTAAAGTTCTGGGTGTGAGTTTTTTGAATAAGATGCTATTAGTGGGTCTGTTTCCTTCAAATACTTTGAAGGACTTTAGTCTATCAATTTCTTCTTTGGTGAGGCCCTGATCTTCAAGTTCCGCAATTACCTCATCTTGAGTTTTTCCATTCATCAGTGCTTCCGTTTGTGCAAAGAAGTTGGCCAGAAGCTTTGGATGATGGTCGCTTAGAGGATTATGTGATGTTGCTGGTGCCAGAAAGTCACAAGGAATTAGTTTAGTGCCTTGATGAATCAGTTGGTAAAAGGCATGTTGGCCGTTTGTGCCTGGCTCTCCCCAGATTATGGGTCCGGTTTGATAGGTTACCCGCTTGCCTCCTCGATCTACATATTTACCATTGCTTTCCATATCACCTTGCTGAAAATAGGCCGCAAATCGATGCATATATTGGTCATAAGGAAGTAGTGCCTGAGATTCACTGCCGAAAAAATTATTGTACCAGATGCCCAACAAAGCTAAAATTACGGGTATATTCCTTTCATAAGGCTCATTCTTAAAATGTTGGTCCATAGCGTGAGCACCGTCCAAAAGTGACTTGAAGTTTTCGTAACCAATAGTGCAGGCAATGGAAAGTCCAATCGCTGACCACAGTGAGTACCTTCCACCTACCCAATCCCAGAACTCAAACATATTGTTGGTATCAATGCCAAATGCTGAAACAGCTTCCGCATTGGTTGAGATCGCCACAAAGTGTTTCTTCACATGATCAAGCTCATCGGCATGATTCAAAAACCAATCTTTGGCAG
The DNA here is from genome assembly GCA_039199635.1 of Bacteroidota bacterium. Taxonomy (GTDB): domain Bacteria; phylum Bacteroidota; class Bacteroidia; order Cytophagales; family Cyclobacteriaceae; genus Fulvivirga. The sequence continues at coordinate 13,690 of JBCCSU010000080.1, forward strand.
AGTTTGCATTGGTCATGGTTTCCTGAGTAGTGAAAGTTTTTGAGGCGATCATGAAAAGTGTGGTTTCAGGATCTACCTTTTTAAGTACCTCACTCATGTGGGTACCATCTACATTAGAAACGAAATGTGCTTCGATGGTTTCTTTTTTGTAGGCCTTAAGCGCTTCCATAACCATCACCGGTCCAAGGTCTGAGCCGCCGATACCAATATTTACGATGGATTCTATTGCCTTCCCGCTGTATCCTTTCCATTCACCACTAATGATGCTTTTCGAAAACTCTTCAATTTTCTTTAATACGCCATTTACCTCTGGCATCACATCTTTTTCATCGAGGTAAATAGGGTTATTAGACGTATTCCTTAACGCAATATGGAGTACAGATCTATTTTCAGTGGCATTTATGGCATCCCCTGAAAACATGGCATTGATCGAATCTTTTAAACTACATTCTTCTGCCAGTTTGAATAGCAGACTCATGGTTTCCTCAGAAATGCGATTTTTAGAATAGTCTATAAGAATATCTTCAAACTGAGTGTGAAACCTCTGGTAACGGTCGGGGTCAGCTTTGAACATATCGCGCAAATGTTCAGCTTGAATATTTTTAAAGTGACTGTTCAAAATCTGCCAGGATGTGGTTTTTGTTGGATCTATATTCTTTAGCATCGTTTCAAAATTTGAGGGACAAAAGTATTAATTCTGATCACATGATATCCTTATTCGAGTTATGATTTAGTTAAATTAAAGCCTAATTCAAAAAGCTGTAGATTGTCTGCTGTGATTTAATTAATCAATGCTGAAAAAGGCCACGAAGATTCTAGTACTAATACTGGCAGGAGAAGTAATTTTTCTTTTGCCTTTCGTGCTGACCCGTGTTTTTCGTCCTACATTTTTAAAAGTATTCGATGTAACCAATTTTGAATTAGGATCTGCTTTTGCTGCTTATGGAGTGGTAGCTATGGTCTCCTATTTTTTTGGTGGCCCTTTGGCCGATCGATTCTCCGCTCGGAAATTATTGACTCTATCGCTGATCATTACCTCACTAGGAGGTGTGGTTATGGCGATGATTCCCTCTTTGACTTTACTTACTATGCTCTACGCCTTTTGGGGAATGACCACGATTTTACTTTTTTGGGCCGCTTTCACAAAGGCCACACGCATGACGGGTGACGACCACAGTCAAGGTAATACGTTTGGAATGGTAGATGGTGGGCGAGGTTTGGTAGCGGCACTTTTAGCGTCTGGTTCCGTGTTTATCCTAAGCGGCTTTCTTCCCCATGGAGTAGATCAGGCATCTGTTGATCAGCTTTCCCGCGCTTTGAGTTTGGTGATTCTTGTTTTTTCGGTTTTAACATTACTCACAGCAGTTTTCACTTGGGTTGCTTTAGGAGAGGATAGAATTGAAAGAGGGATGTCGGATAAAATGACCTGGATAGGGGTGAAAAACGTAGTAAGGCGGTCATCAATCTGGAAGCAATCATTGATTCTATTATGTGCTTATGTAGGCTATAAGTGTACCGATGATTTTTCTCTGTTTGCTAGTGAGGTATTACTTTTTAATGATGTTAATGCTGCTCATGCAGCCACTATAGCCTTTTGGACGCGTCCGTTTGCGGCTGTGGTAGCGGGATTTTTAGGGGATAAACTCGGACACTCCAAAATGACCTCAGTATGTTTTATGCTGATGGTCATAGGAGGATTAGCGATCTACTCAGGTGTTCTTCAGCCGGGTGTCGCCACACTAGCTCTTTTTGTATTGGCCAGTACCGGCTTAGCTATTTTTGGATTGCGTGGTTTGTATTACGCACTATTTCAGGAATCTAAAATTCCCCTGGAATACACAGGGAGTGCTGTCGGTATAGTGTCTGTTATCGGCTTTACCCCGGACATTTTTTTTGGTCCTCTTATGGGCTATATTCTCGATAGCGCACCCGGTGCGGCAGGACATGAGAATCTATTTGGCCTATTGAGTCTATTCTCATTACTCGGTTTTTGGATATCCATCCGGTTTAAGAAACCATCTTTTTTTCCATAGAACTGTCTACTCTTCATTGGTCAGGCGCAATGCAAGATTAGTATTCCCTCAAGTGTTAGATCAATCAGTTGCTAAACACGACTGAAGTGATTTATAGTATTATATTTCGCTGAAATATTACTAATTTATTTCATAAGTTTTTGATAATGAGATTCTTCTCCAAATAGTTTGATTCGTATGAAATTTAATTTAGGTTGTAAGTTATCAATGTCTAAATAATTTAATAAGAAGTCAAATACGACTAATTGAGTAAATTCTTTGACCATAGCGATCAAGATCTTTTAAAGGCAATCAAGCGTAATAAATTTGCGGCTTTTAATGAATTATACAGACGTTATTGGAAGCTACTCTATATGTATGCGTGCAATATTTTAGAAGATCACGACCTCTGTGAAGATATCGTTCAGGATATTTTTACTTACCTCTACTTGAATAGGAAAACGATTCACATAGACCATCCCAAAAGCTATTTGTATCAATCGGTTAAATTTCAAGTCATCAGACATTTGAGGAAAAAGAAACTATCCGCGTCATACATTGAAAGATTTACAGCAATCCACTTCAGTAACCAAACGGAGGAACTTCTAAACGTTAAGGAACTTGAGGCGCGTATTCAGCAGTGTCTTGATAAGTTGCCGAATAGATGCAAAGAAATCTTCTATTTGAGTCGATATGAGCAGTTAAGGCATGAACAGATCGCTGAGAAGTTGGGCATTTCAGTGCAAACAGTTAAGAATCAAGTTACTAAAGCCTTGAACTATCTAAGGGACAACGTGGAGTATCTGGCCACGATTCTTCTCTTTATTTCATGATTTCTTCAGGTTAATACATTTAAACCTAGCGGCTTTTTCATTTCACTTTAGAAAAGGCTATTTAAAGCTTTTGAGTATAATCCAAATAAAAAAGTAATTAGGAGTAGTACCTTTTAGCGTGTTGTGCTACATGTAGATGAGACCACCGCCTAAAGGGTATCTACATGACCGAATCAGAGATTAAAAAACTTTTAGATAAATACTACAAGAATAGCTGTTCAGAAAAAGAAGAGAGGTTAGTAGAGGATTTCTTACAGTCTTATCAGAATAATGACGCTGAATGGCAAGAATGGAAGTACGGTAATTATAATGAGATAGATAAAAAAATTTTTGGTAAAGTAGCGGAACGACTAGGAGTTGGAAAATCACCGATCAGTACAAGTCGAGTTCGGCGCCAAAGGATAATCATTATTGCCTCCTTGCTTATTATCACTATTTCTTCCGGTATATTTTATGTCCTTTTTCAAGACCTGCCGGTTCCTAACCTGATCGTAAAAAAAACGGAAAGAGGTCAAAAATCTAGTATCATTTTAAGTGATGGCAGTACAGTAAGACTGAACTCTGATAGCGAGCTAATTTATCCTGAAGAATTTTCAAAGAGTCGGCGTGAAGTGAAACTAGTAGGCGAGGCGTTTTTTGATATTGCCAGAAACGAAGATGCGCCGTTTGTTATCCATACCAGTAAAGTTACTACTACTGTATTAGGTACTTCATTTAACATCAAGGCCTTTAAAAATACGGATGAACAAATTACGGTGGCCACTGGAATTGTAAGTGTGAAGAAACGAATGGGCACCAATGATATTGATGAAGGAGTCTTAATTACTCCTAGCCAGCAAGCGATCTTTAGTAGTGAAAAAGACCAATTTATGGTGAATGAAGTGGATCTTGATCATTTTTTATCCTGGAAGGATGGTCGCATAATATTCGATAAAGTATCGCTAGAAGAAGCTTCTGTCATTCTGGAGCGCTGGTTTAATGCAGATATTACTTTTGAAAAAAAAGGACTTAAAGAGTGTATTATCCGTGGTGAGTATAAC
>JBCCSU010000081.1:0-17401 GCA_039199635.1 Bacteroidota bacterium
GCGTGATTACCGCTAAACCGTTCACCCACCAACTGGCAAACATATACCAGCCAAACATGGTACTAAACCAGTGTGGATCTACAGACATCACCCAATCCCACGCTGCCACTGAGGAAGTAACTGCAAAAATGACTAAAAAAATCGCTGAATATTTACGCGCCTTATACCAGTGAGCGGTATTCGCTTTTAAGTCTTCTGCCAGCATCTCACGCTTGATCCACTTAAAGAACATGAACCATAAAACGAAGAAAATAACCATCCGGGCCACGTAAAAAACAGGAAAAGTACCCATTTCCAGTGGCCAATACCAAAGAGGCGCCTTCCCTTGTATAATCTTATCTCCGCCCTCTTCTACCGGGACATAGAGTGACGCGTGTGTCCAATGGAAAACATCATGATTTACGATAAACCAAGACACAATCATTATGATGCCCGCAAATGGCAGCCAATGTGCCATCGCTAGGGGAATTCTTTTCATTCCGGAAGACCAACCCGCTTGCGCGGCATACTGAATAGCCACGAAAAATAACCCTATAATACCCAAACCGGTAAAATAGACATTATTGATCCAAAGGTTTGAGAACAAACGCTTTAGCCAGGGTGCACTGCCGTGGTGACCTCCATGGGAAGCATGGTCGTCACTTTTTGCATGGCCCTCTTCATCAGCGATGCTGGCCACTAGTTGTTCATTTTCGGTAGTACCCAAAGCATGTCCTCCCTCGGCATGATCACCTGAGCCCATAGCCATGATCGTACCAAGTATAAGTACTACTACTCCTACAATTCCGATGATTGCCAGGCTCTTTTTTGCCTGTGGCGTAAAAGAATATCTTTCGTCTGTTAATTCAGTTATGTGTGCCATTCCTTGTTGCTATCGCTACTACTGATTTTGAAGTTTTTTGACATAATGGGAAATCTTCCATCGATCTTCAGCGCTAATTTGAGAACCGTGTGCACCCATTAGACCCTTACCGTTCGTAATCACATGAAAAATATGACCTGGAGTAATGGATTGATAAGCCATACCCGTTAGGTTGGCTACACCCGGATATTTTTCCGCTACTAGACCATCTGCCTGACCTTTAGAGCCATGGCAGTGCTCACAAAATCTATCATACAGTACTTTACCATCTTTAAGCACTACTTCCATTTGGGTAGAATCGATTTTGGTGGTGTCAAATGGACTGATTACGTTCTTCGCGGCGTACGCCAGACTATCTTTATGAATACGATACGGCAAATAGCCCCCTTCTGATCGCCTGACTGTATTGGCTGGAGGCACTCTCATAGTCATTCTGTGCGGGTTCAGAGGATTGGAGTTATAGTATTCGCCGTGTCCATCTTCGGTATTGTTTAGAAACTGTGCCGCCTCACCTGCGCTTTCATCGGTAATTTGAGTTAACGGCTCATATGGTACCGTGTGATACATATTAGGTGCATACTCATAACCTTGATCATTACCACCAGCTCCGCAGCCCCACATGACCGAGACAGCTAAAAAGGTAAATAGTATGTTAATTTTTCTGTTCATAGTAAATCGAAACAACCTGTTGATCAAAAGTTTTTATCATTAATTTCCTCAGCAGAAGTTTCTTTAACAATTTTCTTTATATCCTCTTTTTCCAAATCATTATCCGCCAAATCAATCGCCATAACGTGTTTATCATCCGTTATTCTGATATCCATCAACCTTGGCTTTTTATAGGGCTTTAGATCGCTCACAATCATGAAGGTAGCTACCATTCCCAGTGCCGATAACAGAACCGTTAACTCAAAAGTAACAGGAACGAAAGGCGGTAAGGATACAAAATCTTTACCCCCAATGATCATAGGCCAGTCGACACCCATCATCCATACCTGCATAGTCACCGCTAGTGTAGTACCTAGCAAACCGAACATAAATGCCGCAATAGGAAGTCGGGTGCGCTTATAACCTAAGGCTTCATCGATACCATGTACGGGGAAAGGCGAATACACTTCCTGTATTTTCACACCACTTTCCCTGACCTTTCGTATGGCCGAAAGCAGAATATCTTCATCATTGTAAATGCCTAATACAAAGTTTTTATCTTTTTCCATTAGCTATTTTGTCTTGATGATGTCTTGATAATACTTTTCACCTCTGCCATATTGATCACAGGAAAGAATTTGGCAAATAGTAAAAAGGCCGTTCCAAATAGTCCGAACGTGAATAGGTAAACCCCCACATCGTAAACTGTTGGGTAGAACATGGCCCAACTTGACGGAAGATAGTCCCGGTGTAGCGAAGTAACAATGATCACAAACCGCTCAAACCACATACCTATGTTCACTACAATTGATAAAATAAAAGTAGCTGCAATGTTGGTCCGTATTTTTTTAAACCAAAATAGCTGTGGTGAAATAACGTTACAGGTCATCATAGTCCAGTAGGCCCACCAGTACGGACCTGTCATCCTATTTAAAAAAGCATATTGCTCAGCTTCTACACCTGAATACCACGCAATAAAAAATTCTGTGATGTAGGCGATACCTACTATGGACCCCGTGATAATGATCACGATATTCATTAATTCAATATGATTGATGGTGATATAGTCCTCCAGCTTAAAGGTTTTTCTGGTGATCAACATTAACGTTAATACCATAGCGAATCCTGAAAAGATCGCCCCCGCCACAAAATAAGGTGGGAATATAGTGGTGTGCCATCCTGGAATTACCGAAGTGGCAAAGTCAAAAGATACGATAGTATGCACTGAAAGAACAAGTGGTGTAGCTAAACCCGCAAGTATGAGCGCCACAGATTCATAACGCATCCATGTTTTGGCCGCCCCGTCCCAACCGAAGGACAGTGCCCCATATACCGCCTTGGAAATACTGTTTTTTGCCCTGTCCCTTATAGAAGCAAAATCTGGGATTAGCCCAATGTACCAAAATACTAATGAAACCGTAAAGTATGTACTAATGGCAAAAACATCCCAGAGAAGTGGTGAATTGAAATTTACCCAAAGGGAACCAAAAGTATTCGGTAAAGGCAGCGCCCAATAAAAACCTAGCCATAAGCGTCCCATATGTAAACCGGGGAACATGGCAGCACAGATCACAGCAAAAATAGTCATAGCTTCTGCCGCCCTGTTAATTGACATTCTCCATTTTTGTCTGAAAAGAAGCAAAATAGCAGAAATGAGTGTTCCAGCATGGCCAATACCTACCCACCATACAAAGTTAGTGATGTCCCAGGCCCAACCTACGGTTTTATTGAGTCCCCATACTCCAATGCCTTCCCACAACAGCATGAACACACAGTAAGCTCCGATACCGAGCGTACCCAATGAAATGGCCATACCTAACATCCATGAAAGAGTGGGTTTTCCTTCCACCTGTCTGCAGATATCTTCCGTAACATCATGAACAGTTTTACCGCCGGTAACGAGAGGCTCCCGAATTACTGAAACTGAGGACAAGTTTTGCTTTTCTTCCTCTTTTACCAAAATATCATCTACAGGAATTGCCATAGTCTACAGTTTTATCCTTTTTTTATGCTTTGTCTTTATTTCTAATCTTTGTGAGGTAGGTAACATTTGGTTTAACACCTATTTCCTCAAGTACATGATAAGCTCTTGGCTCACCGATTTCCTTCGTAATTAAGTAATCCGCCTCTTCGGTATCTTTGATCTTTAAGAGTTTGGATATCTTACTATTAGGATCGTTCATATCACCGAATACCATTCCCTCTGTAGGACAAGAACTCGCGCAAGCCACTTGTATATCGCCATCTTTCAGCGGACGATTTGCTTTCTTAGCTCTTAATTTACCATCTTGAATGCGTTGTACACACATTGAACATTTTTCCATAACACCTCTGGAACGAACCGTTACATCCGGGTTCAATACCATCTTACCCAAGTCATTATTCATGGCGGTGTTTATATTCTCAAATTGAGAATTATCGTGGTATTTGAACCAATTGAATCTTCTGACTTTATAAGGACAGTTGTTCGCACAGTAACGCGTACCGATACACCTGTTGTAAGTCATTTGATTGAGCCCTTCTGTACTATGTGTAGTGGCAGCAACCGGACATACCGTTTCACAAGGTGCATTATTACAGTGCTGGCACATCATAGGCTGAAAAGTAACTTCAGGATTAGCAGCTACCAATTCCAGCTTTCTGGAATCCATCATGTCTTGCTGATCCTCGGAAAGCTCTTCATCGGGCGCACTGCTGTAGTACCTATCGATACGCAACCAGTGCATATCTCTTCTGTTTATGACTTCTTCTCGCCCAACTACCGGAATATTGTTCTCGGCTTGACAAGCTACATGACAGGCACTACAACCTATACACGTATTTAAATCAATGGCTAAACCCCAGTGGTGGTTTTTATACTTATGCCCTTTCCATAAGCTTAACGTACCGGGATGTGTTTCTCCTGATTCTTCCTGCCAGGTAGAAATATGAGGATGATACCTACCGGCACCTGGATTTTTTTGATATTCTGATAAAACTGTTTCCTGGATCACGGTTTCACGACCCATGTACGTTTGCTGTGTTTGAGTTTGAGCAACTTGATAAGTTTCTTCCAAAACTTCTACTGAAACCCCTGAAATGACTGCGTTAGATCCGGTTCCGTTTATGCTGGACAACAAGGGATAAGCATTAATTCCTCTTCCATCAGCGACCTTACCTGCACTGGTACGTCCATAACCTACGGAAAGGCCTATAGATCCGGGCGCCTGACCGGGCTGAATCACCACAGGTACTTTTAACATAACGCCATTCACAGTTAAGTTAACCATGTTACTCTTACCCTCAATAAAAGTTATTCCCTTTTCATTGGCCCAGGCTTGTGAAACAGTAAGATAATTATCCCAAGTAGCTTTTGTAATGGGATCGGGCATCTCCTGTAACCATGGATTATTAGATTGTGTACCGTCTCCGATACCTACTTTTTGATATATAGATAATTCAAGGTCACTGCCCTTGTAAGCTTTATTTATTGAATTTATTGCGGTGTTAACATCAGCACTAAACTCTGGCGCCTCAGTGCTATTTTCCAATTTGAAGACTCCATCGTGAAGCGCCTGATCCCAAATAAGACCGATACCTGACAAGGTACCTTCCCAACCTTCTTTGAGATAAGTAAAATAATCAAAATCAGCAACGCCAGCCCAGGACATAAAACTTGCTTGTACCTGCCTGGTATTGAAAATATTGGTAATGGTAGGCTGCATCAAGCTATAATGGCCTTCCGCCGGGTTAGCATCACCCCATGATTCTAAGAAATGGTTATCAGGTGCTATATACTCTACAAATTTTGTCGTCTCGTCCGGTCGGTCAGAAGTAGAAATGGTAAGACTAACCTTTTCAAGGGCTTTTGATAACTCAGTACCTGTTTTTGTATTGTATACCGGATTACAATTGTAAAAAATAACAGCTGCAACTTTCCCGGATTTAACTTCTCCTAAAAATGCATTATACTCTTTTTCTTTACCCTGTCGGTAATTTACGGGTGTGGTTAAGTCTATGGTTTTTCCATAGTTACCAAGCTTGTTATTGATAGCGTTAATGACTACCTGAACTGCCGGGTCGTTGGATCCTGAAACAACAAGACTTTTACCAGCTGCTTTTTTAAGATCAGCGGCCGCCTTGTTCATATTAGGAATATCTGATTTCTTACCATTTAATGCACTGTAAAGCGCCACTACCGCTTTAGCTTCATCAGATGGCTTAAGAGGTGTTCGATAGTCAGCATTAGCACCTGTGAGTGATAGATTGCCCTCAAACTGATAATGCCTGGACATCGTTTTCTTCGTGTCCGTAATTTTTCTCGTTTGAGTATATTGGTTGGCATACTGAATGGGAGCGATCCAGGTACCTAAAAAGTCCGCACCAAAACCTACGATGACATCAGCTTTGCTGAAATCATAGGATGGGATCATTCGAACCCCAAAAGACTGTTCATTGGCGGCTAGCATGCCCTCAGCTGAATCCGTGTCGTAAACAATATGTTTTGTAGTAGGATACTGAGTGATGAATTCTTCTACTACTCTATTCGTTGATGGACTAAGAACTGTATTACTTACTATCCTAATTTGGCCTCCCTGAGCAGCAATACTTTTTAGCTTACCCGAAACTTCTTTGTCTAGCACTTCCCAGGAAATATCCTTTCCTCCCTTTTTCGGGTTTCTTAATCGCTCATTATCGTACAGAGATAAAACTGAGGCCTCTACCTGGGCGTTAGAACAGCCTTTAGTCAAAGGCGATAAAGCATTGCCGTCTATCTTGATAGGGCGGCCTTCCCGTGTTCGTACTACAATACTGGAATAATCACCACCCTGAATGTAGGTGGACGCGTAATAATTTGGAATACCAGGGTCTACGTCTATCGGCTTATTTACGTACGGTATTGCCTTCCGGACAGGAGCTTCACACGCGGCTAAAGAAGCCGCTGCAATACCAAATCCCATCATTTTTAAGAAATCCCGCCTACTACTTCCGCCTTCCGGATTATCACTGATTGGCAGAAATTCAGGAAATTCACTTTCAGCGTTCTTAACAAAAGCCGGGTCGTTTGTCAGCTGCTCTACGCCTTTCCAGTACTGCTTTCTTTTATCGCTCATAATCTATAGCTGAACTCTTGATATTATTCTAAAATTTAATAATGACACTTAGCACATTCTAATCCACCTATATCTTCTACTTTCAACGCTTCCTTACTTTCAGCATCATGGAGTTCTACTAACTTGTCGTAATATTCGTTGCCCTTAGCGGCTACATTGGTTTTTCGGTGACAATCTATACACCAGCCCATGGTTAATAAGGAGGCTTGCTGCACTACTTCCATCTCCTTTATTTCCCCGTGGCAATTTTCACATTCCAGTTTACCTACCTGAACGTGCTGTGAATGATTGAAATAAGCCAGGTCAGGAAGATTATGGATCCTTACCCACTCGATAGGCTTATCGTTTTCAATGGCAGCGTAGATCTTCTGTATTTCAGGTGATTCTGTTTTTATGGCGCTATGGCAATTCATACAGATGTTGGCAGAGGGAATATTAGCACTTTTACTTTTTCTAACACCGGTGTGACAATACTGACAATCAATTTCATATTGACCGGCGTGCAATTGGTGTGAAAAAGCAATGGGCTGTTTAGGAGCATACCCTTTTTGAACACCTACCGCAAAGAGTTGGTTTATACCAGCTTTAAAAACGAGTGCAGCAAAAACAAAAGTAACCAAGAAAACAAAGGGCTTGCTTCTCACTAAATTACTCATGTTAAATGAAGCGTTTACAATTTCTTCATCGTCAACTGCTAGATCACCTTGCTGATTTAAATATTTTTTAAGGACCGTGGTAATGAGAATCAGCACTACCAATATCAAAACCAACACTACCACTAAGCCTATCATAATGGCGTTTAGATAGAACGACGGAATTGACTCTCCAGCAGGCGCTACTTCCCCGTCTCCAGAGGGATCTACCTGCGCCACCACTGGTCCTGCCTCTGTTTCAGCCTTTACATAGGCCAATATGGACATGATCTGATCTCTACTGAAAGTAGGAAAGGCAGTCATTTGAGTAGGCTTGTATTCTTCCCAAAGTTGATTAGCGTACTCATCACCACTAGCAATTACCTTCTGCGAATTCCAGATAAAATTCACAATCCAATCAATAGAAGGAGCACGATCGTAAACGTTTTTCAACGCTGGACCTACGAGTTTTTCGTGTACTTTATGACAGCTTTGACAATTACCTTTAAATAAGTTTTCTCCTTCAGATATTCGGGCTTCCTCCGTAGGAATTTCATCTTGTGAAAATGCGGTGTTGGGAAGAGTGGATATTAAAAATATGAGAAGTGAGAAAAAAACGCCTCTGCATCTACCTTTTTGCGTCATATTTCTTTTGATCTGTTTAGTGTGGACACAATTTATCCTATCCATATGGCACAAAACTAATGTTGGAATGCCTTATTTCAAACATATTTGAACAAGCCTTTTTTGCTACACTAGAACATTGATAGCACTAATTTCGTAGTAGCAGGGCAAATCCAGCCCTAGGCACTCTAGAAAGCATTTTTGGGAATTATTTAGAAAGATTACAAATAGATTAAATGACGGTAGTCAGGCTTTTTTCTGATTCTGAACAGAGATAAACAGGAATCAATCCATCATCGGAAGTTTAAGGTATTTGGCTCTACTACTCTAAAATCCTCTATGCGTAAATTAGTTGCACCCGATAGGTCAAAGTCAAAATTCGAAACGTCCATCGGCACATTGGGGTACCAGGCGAGCCTGATCTGGAAGGTGTTGAACGTAAGATTTTCATTTCTAAATCTGAAGCCCAGGCCGTACCCCTGGTAGAGTGTATTGTCAAATAGTTGTTTGTTTACATCATTGACCAACGCCAGGTCAATAAAACCATATACTGCCATTCTGAAACCTAACAGATATAAAGGTGTAAAGGCTACGGTCTCACTTTGAAGATTTAATCGGTTGGTTCCACGCAAGAATACGTTATTTAATCCACGCACCCCGTCAGTATCATTGATGGTAATAAATTCATCGTCAAATCGTCTAATACCTCGTGTAAAATCAAACGTGAAAAACTGTCTGAAATTAGTGCGTCTAAATCGATACAAATTACTAAAGTAGGTAGCTCTGACGTTAATCATACCTTGTTCAAATCGCCCCTCGCGATCAAAGCCTCCAAAAGAAAGTTGAGGCCTCAGATAGCCAAATCGGCCCAGATACTTGCCGAAGGCGACTTTAAAACCCAAATAATTACGTTCATCAAATTCGTTGTACTCCCTACCGAATGTAGCCTCGTAAAGCACACCCTCAGGAATATCCTCGGTACGGCCAAAGCCTAAGATTAAGCTACTTTTTTCGTAGGATCTGGTAGAGTATCCTACAGACATTAGGTATAGATCTGTATCTCTGAAGAATTGATTAGTTGTCTCGTTGACTATTTCCGGACGTTGCAAAAACCTAGTCCTGGAATAGCGGCCGGCTATTTGCAAATTACCCCGCTTTTCACCTTCTTGTTTTACCAGATATGATCTACCTAACCAGAAGTCTTGGTTATTAAATTCAGAATCAAACTCAATGATCTCCTCCGGGGTTATTCGCTGAATAAGTTCTCGCTGTTTTAATAACTGAATGCCGCCGGCAAACTTGGTTTCCGGAGTAATAAATTCACGAAATACGCGGAATCGAATTCTGTCCAAGGGATCGCTGCTCGCAAAATTAAAATCTGTGGTTATAAATGTATTTTTAATACTGTTGATCCTGTATGTGCCATTGTATCCCCATGTAGGATTATTTCTTTCGTCATAATCCAGCTCATTTCGAAGCTCATGACCCAACCCCAAAAAGTTTCTTTCTGTTAGGGCTACGTCCCAGTCGTCTAGCCCACTAAATCCACCATCAAAGGATATAGACCACAGGTCTTTAACCACTACAATTGCTTCCACTTCTCCGGGCGTGGCTGTTGGCTTCAAATAAATTCTGGAATCTCTCACAAACGGCAGGCCCCTGATGATCCGCTCACTATCTGTGATTAAGTCTTGATCTACCCTATCACCTTCTTGGAAAAACAGATTGTTGCGCACTACACGACCTCTCGTGTAGCTATGAAATTTGTTTCCTGCCCGAATGGCCCATTTATCGGAACGTTTTGTAGTGTCATTTATACTGGTACCAAAAATTTCTAACTTTTTAATGCTGATTCTCACTATTCGTTGGCCCTCGAATTGCTCCAAGGAATTATTTTCGGGTTTAGTACTTTTTCTCGGCTGACTATTCTTTTCAGGATCTTTAAATAGTAGGTCGTATAACTCCTTCGTAAATTTTCGCTTGTAGAAGCTGTTTTTAAGTTTTACGTAAAAGTCAGCTGATCTTTGTCCGCGATCTAGTATCATACGACGAGCTATGCTGTCAGGGAGCACCAATAAAGTGTCATTGGGAACATACAATGATGAGTCTCCGAGTACGACAAAACTGCGCCCTTGCACTTTTACAGTATCAAGTTTAGCCTGTTGGCTCATCACGCTGTTCAGCATAAGAAATAACGGTATGATCAGTAACTTCTTCAAACGATAGGTTTCTTAGATCAGCGTTTCTTCAAAAGGTTTATAAATAGCTCTCTGTTTTCTCGAGGTTCAATAGAATTATAACATCGATCAAATACGTTGAATTCAAAAAAAGGGTCGAAATAGGTCTTGTACTCTGCTCTAAAACCACCATAGGGTGGGTGATCTGTAAATAGCTCATCTTCAAATAAGACACCTACTAATTTACCTCCTGATCTAAGTAGTTCATGCATCTTTTGAGCATAGGCGAATCGTTGTGAGGGGTGTAATGCACAAAAAAAGGTTTGTTCGAGGATAAGATCAAATGACCCTTTGAGGTGAAAGAAATCACCTTGAATGAGGTTTTCTTTAGGAAAAGAAGGATGGACTCTGCTGAAATTATCTAACGGAATTCTTGAAATATCTACCACATACACATCATTGAATCCTTCTTGATATAAATAAGCGGCTTCATGCGCATTTCCACAGCCAGGGATCAGGATTTTAAGATATCTATTTTCAAGTTGGTCAATGTAGTTTTTTAGTGGTGTGGTTATAACTCCCGCGTCCCATTGTGTATTCTTTTCAAGGTATCTCTTGGTCCAATAGTCAGCATCATGGATCATAGGCTTAAATATTTGGCAAGGTGTAAATGAGTGTAAATTGCTTTAAGGACAATGATTTATTGAAAAATCGTTATTTAAAATCGTGCCATCAAACCTCATTGGATTTATACTGAACGAATAAAGTCATCGTCTTCTTGAAAAATCTTAAATAAACAATAATTTTACGCTCATTCATGGCAAAAACCAACTATGGAAGACAACAAAAGAGATCAAATAAAAGCTCCCGCAAAAAAAAGTAATAAGGCAATAATTATTATCATCTTATTGGCTATTGTGGTAATAGTGCAGGGCATAAAAATATACCTGGATCACCAAGAACTAACAGCACAAGAAGAATTACAAGCTAACACAGAAGAAGAATTAGCCATAACCACGCAGCGGCTTACCGATATAAGCACGGAATTGGATAAAAAAATTGAGGAATTGGAAAAGCTTGGTGGAGATGTGGCAGACTTGGAAAAAGCAAAAGAAGAGATAGAAGCCGAGCTCTCTAAGTCCAGAAAAGCAAACAGACGTACCATACGTGACCTTAAAGACAAAGTGGGGGGGTATGAATTATTGCTAAAAGCAAAAGACGAAGAGATTGCTCAACTTAAAGAGATCAATACGGAGCTGCTCAGTGAGAATACTTCTTTGAAAACGGAGAAAAATGTTTTGAATGATTCTTTAAATCAATTAACGGAATCAAAAGAAGAATTAGCTTCCAAAGTGGCCAAAGCCTCTGAGCTACGTGCGGAAAACATCCAGATATTTGCCGTAAACAGCCGCGGAAAAGAGCGAGAGGCACCCTTCAAAGCAAGACAAATTGATAAACTCAAAGTAGTATTTAATATCGCTGAAAATGAAGTGGCCCCTGTAGAAGGTAAAAACGTACTTATTCGGGTTATTGATGGAAATGGTCAAGTTATTTTTGACGTGGCGCGAGGTTCCGGCACTTTCATGTTGAATGATAGAGAAGAATTCTACACTGCCAATCAAGAGATCTTATTTGATAATACTAATCAACAGCTAAGCTTTGAATATGAAAAAGGAAGCGATTATGAGCGTGGTGTCTATCGATTAGAGGTGTATACTGAAGGTTATAAAATGGGCAGTACCCAATTTGAAGTAAAATAAAAGTAGCGCAATCTTACGACTGCGCTACTCAACCAAAACCTGATTATATTCACTTCCCCTCGTTCAACTTCCAATTATAATCTAGGTAATTTACTCTGACCCCTCTTCCAACTTCTATCTTTGAATACTTATTGACAAAACCAATTAGATCACCTTCTTTGGTAAAATCCTTTTTAAACCACTTAAAAATCTTAGAAAGCCTAACTGAACTCTCATCGATTTTATTGCGCTGTTTATCATTTATAAAGGAAACAGCTTGATGCTGTAATTGTTCCTCAATTTTTTTAGGTAAAAAAGCTTCATTTAATAGCTTCGGACATGAGAAAGATGCGCAGTTAATCGCAAAGTGAATTCGCGGTTCATTAAATTCCTTTCTTAAGATAGAATGCTCTACATGATCCAAATTCATTTTTTCTCCACCTATTGAAAAAAACTTCTTTTGCCATACTGAACTGACAAATGGAATATTTACCAAATTGATGTCTTTGATACTTTCTACCGGATAGTGATCCAAAACCAACTTCACGGTGAAAGCATTGTAAACGTTAATCCAATAGGCTAACTGTTCCTCCCTACTCCATTTTTCGGGATTCGGAGCCTTTTCGCTCAATGTTTTTAGGTAATTATCAAGTTTTTTCTCTTCTCTTTTAAAGTCAGAATACCTTACCAAGCCTTCCGGCGTTACATGCTGCTTGAGCAGGTTTGTCCAGGGTGAGTGATCTGGCGCTACATCACTGACTACCTCCGGCTGACTGATACAAGACATAGAGGCCACTAGAAATAAAAGAAAGAGACTAGTTACTTTCATGCTATTCTTAACGCTGGTTTTAGGTTTTCGATGCAAGCAGAATGACTACTTGTCAGGATAACGACTTTTAAAGCCAAATGCTAATGATAACAATAAATCAAAATTCAGGCCATCTGAAGATCCCAGCATTGTGGTCATGCTGTAGAAGTTATATAAATGAGTGAATTGAGATGAGTCAAGGGTTTTGCGGAACAGGATCTCATTTACTTTTATAACGGACTCTTTCAAAGTAGATGAATTAATGCTAACTTTGCACCTCATTTTTAAAAAACATATTTATACAATTATGAAAAACTACGAGACGGTATTCATTTTAAATCCCGTTTTGTCTGAAGATCAGATGAAGGATACTGTCAAAAAATTCGTGAAGGTACTTACTGATGCAAAAGCAGAGGTAGTTAATGAAGAACAGTGGGGATTACGTAAGTTAGCTTACCCTATCCAGCATAAATCCACCGGTTTTTATAACCTTGTCGAATTCAAGGCAGACGCTCAAGTTATTGACAAACTTGAAACTGAATACAGACGAGACGAAGCTGTAATGCGGTTCCTTACTACCTCACTTGACAAGCACGCCGTGACTTACAACGAGAGGAGAAGAAAAGGAGCATTTAAAAAAGATAAAAAGAAAGAGGAGGTAGCATCATGACGTTAGTGAATGAATCTCTG
Source organism: Bacteroidota bacterium (assembly GCA_039199635.1). Taxonomy (GTDB): domain Bacteria; phylum Bacteroidota; class Bacteroidia; order Cytophagales; family Cyclobacteriaceae; genus Fulvivirga. The sequence continues at coordinate 13,274 of JBCCSU010000081.1, forward strand.
AACAGAGGAGAAAATAAAAATAAATATTGCCGCTTTAAGAAAAATGGCATAAAATATATTGACTACAAGGATCCTGATTTCCTTTTAAAATTTGTGAATGAGCAAGGAAAAATCCTTCCACGCCGGTTGACCGGAACAAGCTTAAAATTTCAGAAAAAAGTATCTCAGGCGGTGAAGAAGGCGCGTCATTTAGCGTTACTTCCTTATGTAACTGATTCACTTAAATAATTAAACCGAAATGGACGTAATATTAAGACAAGACATTCAAGGACTTGGCTACAAAAACGATACTGTTTCTGTAAAACCAGGTTACGGCAGAAATTATTTAATTCCTCAAGGTTTTGCGATCATCGCCAATGATTCAAATCAAAAGATGATCGCAGAGAACATTAAGCAAGCTGCTCACAAAGCAGAAAAGCTTAAAAAGGACGCGGAAGATCTGGCCAAGAAAATAGGTAATACCGCTCTCGAAATAGGTTCAAAAGCCGGGGATAGTGGAAAAATATTTGGTGCGGTTACTACTCTTCAAGTTTCCGAGGCTTTAAAAAGTAAAGGTATAGAAGTAGATAGAAAGAAAATATCTCTACCTACAATCAAAGAGTTGGGTGAGTACACTGCGCTAATAGACTTACATCGTGAAGTGAAGCACGAAATTCAAATTAAAGTAATAGCCGAATAAGGTAAATGCCATAAGTTAAAAGCCGTGAAGTATAAACTTCACGGCTTTTTTTGTTTTAAGGCGTGCTGTTTATCTTACTCTAACATGCCTAACTTTAAACTATGTTCCGCACTGAACTATCCATTCTAAAAGCACCCTTCAGTATTAGTCATACATCAAGAATTATGACACTTGGCTCCTGTTTTTCAGATGAAATAGGCCGGTACTTTAGTCATTACAAATTCAATACACTTGTAAATCCTTATGGCGTAATATTTAATCCCCTTTCACTTTTCAGGTTAATAACCAAAACCATTGATCTCAAGTCACCTGCGAAAGACAGCTATGTGGTATCAGAAGGCCTGTACAAGCACTTAGATTTTCATTCTAATTTCAGTGCAACCTCCCTATCAAAATTAGAAGAGCGTATTGTATCCACTACTCATCAAACGCATAATTTCTTAAAGAAAGCAGATATCTTAGTTGTCACCTTGGGAACAGCAGTGGCTTATGAGTATCTGAAAACATCATCGATTGTAGCTAATTGTCATAAAATACCTCAAAGCGAGTTTAAACAATCAGTCATTACCACAGATAGCATAAGAGCTGCTTTCGATGATTTAGTCGTCAAAATGAGAGCTTTTAACCGTAATTTGAAGATTATTTTCACGGTATCGCCAGTGAGGCATATCAAAGATACCCTAGAAACTAATAGTGTAAGCAAAGCCACACTACGCACTTCTTGTAATGATTTGGTCGGAGAATTTAGTAATGTCACCTATTTTCCTAGCTATGAAATTATGTTAGATGATCTCAGGGATTATCGATTTTATAAAGCTGATATGCTCCATCCCAATAGAACCGCAATAGAGTACATCTGGTCCAAATTTTCAGAAGCCTATTTTTCGGAGAGAACGCAAGTATTAATCGAAAAATGGAAAAAAATAAGAAAGGCGATAGATCATAAACCGCTGGGCACTAATTCTGAGGCTCATCAAAGATTTGTTTATGAAACCATAAGTAAAGTAGAGGGTTTTAGTACTATGTTCGATGTCTCAGAAGAGCTAAATTCACTTAGAGAACAGCTCAAATAACCTTATGCGCACTTTATCACTTTTGATATTTCTGGGCTTTTTAGCTTGTAACTCACAAAACACCATGGAAGAGAACCACGATGGAAAGGCGGCCAATCGTCTTATTAATAGCAGTAGCCCCTACCTGCTTCAGCACGCTTATAATCCGGTGGATTGGTATCCATGGGGTGAGGAAGCACTGGATAAGGCGAAGAGAGAAGATAAACCGATCATTGTAAGCATAGGCTATTCATCCTGCCACTGGTGCCACGTCATGGAAAGAGAGTCTTTTGAAAATGACAGCATAGCGCAACTGATGAATGAACATTTTGTGAATATAAAGGTAGATCGTGAAGAACGACCGGACGTGGATCAAATCTACATGGATGCAGTGCAGGCCATGGGATTAGGGGGTGGATGGCCGCTGAATGTTTTTCTTACACCTGATCAAAAGCCGTTCTATGGAGGCACCTATTTTCCGCCAGCGCAGTGGGCTGGCCTGATGCAAAATATTACTAAGGCCTTCAAAGAAAAACGTGATGAGGTAGAAAAATCTGCTAGTGATCTGACTAACGCACTCTCTACTAGTGAAATAGTTAAATACCAACTGGAGGGGTCTGAACAACGATTCAAAAAAGAAGTACTTGACAGCATGTACAGTATTATGGCTTCTAAATTTGATTTTGAGGATGGCGGGTTTGATAAATCTCCAAAGTTTCCCATGCCTAATAACTGGCTTTTCTTAATGCGCTATTTCCATATTACGGACAACGAAAGTGCATTAAACCATATCCAATTGACTTTGGACAAAATCGCACTTGGTGGCATATTTGATCAAATTGGAGGAGGCTGGGCAAGGTATTCCACAGATGCGGAGTGGCTGGCTCCACATTTTGAAAAAATGCTGTATGACAATGGTCAGTTGGTTAGCCTTTATTCCGAAGCCTATCAGATAACAAAGTCTCCCTTATACAAGGAAGTGGTCTATAAAACTATAGAATGGTTAGAACGAGAAATGCTGGATGAATCAGGAGGTTTTTATTCAGCGCTGGATGCAGACAGTGAAGGAGAAGAAGGTAAGTTTTATGTTTGGAATCTCGAAGAGTTTAATCAGGTATTAGGTTCAAATTCCGAACTTCTGGCCAAATACTATGACGTGACAGCAGAAGGAAACTGGGAAGAAAAGAATATACTTCGGAGACTTACTACCGATCAGAAATTTGCCGAAGAAAACAGTATTTCCATCAATAATTTGGCAAAACAGATTAATGCCGCAGATCAGAAACTGCTCAAAGCACGTGATAGGCGTATTCGCCCAGGCATGGATGATAAGGTGTTAGCCGGCTGGAATGGCATCATGCTTAAGGGTCTGGTAGATGCCTATGAAGCTTTTGATGATCCAAAGTTCTTGTCTTTAGCAGAGAATAATGCACAGTTTATAATGAATAAAATGACGAAAGGGGATGGACTGTATCGCAGCTATACTGCGAAAAAGGCTTCGATTGATGCTTATCTTGAGGACTATGCTTACGTCATTGATGGTTTATCAGCGCTATATCAAGTTACATTTGAAGAAAAATGGCTTAAACGTGCCAAAGAATTAACACAATATACCTTGAATCATTTTTACGATACCGATGAAGGCCTGTTTTTCTTCACCGACAACAGCTCTGAGAAGCTTATCGCTCGAAAGAAGGAGTTATTTGATAATGTGATCCCGGCTTCTAACTCCCAAATGGCGCTGAACCTGTATCAGTTAGGTATCATTTTCGATGATAATGAGTACAAAGAAGTGGCTACGTCCATGATCTCAAAAATGGCCGGTCTTATGAAAGAAGAGCCTGCATATCTTACTAACTGGGGCATTCTTTACACTTACATGACTACTTCCACGGCCGAGATATCCATTGTAGGACCTGAAGCCAGAGAATTTCAGCAGCGATTCGTAAAGAAGTACCTGCCTAATAAAGTAGTAATGGGCGCAGAAAAATCAAGTGATCTTCCACTTATGAAAAGCAAATACGCCATGAACGGGGAAACTACAATTTATGTTTGTTATAATAAAACTTGCAAATTACCCGTAACATCCGTAGAAAAAGCGTACGAGCAGTTGGTTAAACCCTAATACCGCGCCAGATAAACGAGCTTATTTAGTTGTCACAACTAGAATTCAACACTTCAGAAGCAGAAAGTAAGCAAACCTTGTTTGCGGATGTTATACTGCCTGTTCCCATTCCAAGAATGTTTACCTATCGAGTGCCATTTGAGTTAAATAGTATGGTGCAGATAGGCTGCAGAGTTATTGTACAATTTGGCAAACGTAAAATTCTCACAGGCATAATTGGTCATATACATGATCAACCCCCCAAGAAATACGAAGCAAAATATCTTCTTGAA
>JBCCSU010000082.1:0-17230 GCA_039199635.1 Bacteroidota bacterium
TTCATCATTACAACTAAAAGCAAAAACCATAAGGCCTGCTAAAGGTAAAGCACTTAACCACTTCCATAAAATCGGTTTTTTTCTAGGGGATTTCATTATTTCTATTCTTTTTAAAATTAATGACTTATTAAAATGATGGCCCAGTGATAGTGTCATCTGCTTTACAGCCATTTTGGCTAATAAACTACTATACTGAGTCGTACTACTTGACTTCAAGATGCTCTCATCTGCCAAATATTCATGTACGTTTTTTAAAGACTTTCGCAACATCCAGACAATTGGATTTATCCAAAAGACCACTTTTACCAATTCAATGAAAACAATATCTGCACTATGCCACTGATCAATGTGTGCATTTTCATGTTGAATTATTTTTTCCCGCTCCTCGGCCGTTATATCAAGAGTATCATCAAAGAAGAGAAGGTTAAAAAACGAAAAAGTGGGAAGCTGACCATGGGTAGGTATCAGCACGTGGGTTCCCTCCGCCGACTTATATCGCTTCCGCAATTGGTAGAATCTAAAGATCTGAACAAGCTGATAAAGAAATAGAGTAATTAACACTAATATACCCGCACCGTAGCCATAAGCGATCAATTCACCTCTTGATAGATCAAATGTACTTACCTCATTAGGACTACCTTCAGCAGAAATGACCACCTCAGGTAATATCACAGCCTGAATGTCATCCGCTACGGGAATCTTTAATGGGGCTTCAAAAGGATTGTCAAAACGAAGTAAGGGAATAGATATACTCAGAATTAGAATAGCCAAAATGTAGAATCGCTTCCAGGTAAAATTTCTTTCTCTGTTTAATACCAGATAGTAGAAACCGCCTAAGACCAATAAACAAATATTGGCTTCAATAAAAAAGTGGAGATAACTACTCATCTTCCTTGTTGTTTAAATCGTCTTTGACGTGCTTCATAAGCTCATCCATATCCTTAAGATCAAGATCATTTTCCTTAGCAAAAAAAGACACTAAGCTTTCAAAAGAGCCGCTGAAATAACCGGATAGAAAATTATTAAGATAAAACTTGCTGTATTTTGCTTTATCTACTGCCGGGTAATACTCATGGGTTTTTCCATAGGCTTTGTGTTTCACAAATCCCTTTTGTTCAAGTATTCTTACAATAGTGGATACAGTATTATACGCAGGCTTTGGTTCCGGCATCTGAGCGATGATATCTTTAACAAATCCGCTTTTAAGGCGCCATAGGATTTGCATAACTTGTTCTTCTGCTCTTGTTAGTTCTTTCATTGGTTGTTTGATCTTATTTCCAAATGTAATACTATAAGCTTAGTTTAACAACTAAATTATTAGTTAATGAGATTTTTGTAAGTTTCTAAAATGAAGGCAACAACTCAATATTTAAAATATTGAGCCATACATATTGCTATTTCATCACACCAACTTGTTGAGCTTTATTATTGATACTGCGTGAAACAGTAAGAAATTATATTGGCTCCCATTTTAAGTGCTTGTTGCCGTTTACTTTCGGGATCGTTGTGTATACTCTGGTCTTCCCAGCCGTTACCCAGATCAGATTCATAGCTGTAAAAAGCGATAAGTCGGCCTTGGTAAATGAGGCCAAAGCCCTGTGCGGGTTTACCATCATGTTCATGGATTTTGGGTAAGCCGTACGGGAAGGGAAATTTTTGATTGTATATGGGATGATCGAAGGGAAGCTCTACAAACTCTAATTCAGGAAATACTTTTCTCATCTCTAACCTGATAAATTGATCTAAACCATAATTGTCGTCTATGTGAAGAAACCCTCCGGCAATGAGATACTTCCTTAAGTTCTCAGCATCGCTACTCGAAAACACCACATTGCCGTGCCCGGTCATATAGAGGTAGGGGTATAGGTAAATATCAGGGCTGCCTACATCTACTACTTCCTCCTCTATGGCCATATCCATCCCAAGCTGACGGTTACAAAATTCAATTAAATTGGGCAGCGCAGTCTTATTAGAATACCAGTCACCGCCACCATCATATTTTAGTTTGGCAATCTGAACCTTGCCTTGACCAAATGTGGAGACAGCGGAAAAAAATAATATAAAAAGAATTCTGAAGGTCATTTTGAGTCTTACTTGATTCAGCATTTAAAGATGTTAAGAGGTTTTTTCATAAAAAAATCTAAATGAATTAAACCTTTTGCTACTCACTCTATCTAAGCATCACAAACAAACAAAGAAACGATGAAAGTGATTGCAAATTTAAATTTAGAGACAATGAAAAAGTTAGGTTTTTTCTTTTTAATCGGAATATTGGTACTGTCGGCATGTACTGATGAAGTTGATGAGACATCAATAGAAGGCGATCTTACAGAAACTGCACTTAATGATACTGAAATTGATGCCGTCTACGAAGATGTAGATGATATGGTTAATATGAGTCTGGAGTCTACGGAAAATGTACTCGGTGGAAAAATCGCCGATGAGGAACCTATTGATGATCGATTCTGTCAAGGCGTGATAAGTTTTGATGGTGATAAAACCAGTGGTACCATAACGATAGATTTTGGGGAGGAAGGCTGTTTGGATCCAAATAAAAATCTCAGGAAAGGAAAAATCATTATTTCGTATAATGGTGCAAGGTTTTTACCAGGATCTACCGTGGTCACCACGTTAGAGAACTACTCTATAAACGATATCGCTATCGAAGGAACCAGAACTCTGGAAAACATTTCATCCAGCACTATTGATTTCCCTACTTTTCACATTACCCTGGAAGGTGGTAAAGTAACCTGGCCTGATGAGACTTTCGCTACCCGCGAGGCTGATCGTGTGAGAGTTTGGAGGAGAGAAAACAATCCAAGATTAGATGCCCACTTAGTTACCGGAGAAGCGAGTGGCATGACGCGCAGAGGTGTAGCGTACGAAATGGAGATCTTGGATACCCTGATTTACAGGAAGGCATGTGTGCCAAGTCGTAGAGCCAGAATTCCGGTACAGGGGGTTAAACAAATTGAAACCAGAGATAAATTGGTTACCATAAACTACGGAGAAGGCGAATGTAATCGAAAATTTGAAGTAGTAGTAGAAGGAAAAACGGAGGACGTAACGGTTGATTAAGTAGTTCCTTAATGAGTTCTCTGGAGCCCTGGTTAATCTTGACCAGGGTTTTTTGCGTATTGTTTTTGAATCACCTTGATCACGGGTTTGTTTTGAGGTGTAAACTCTTTTATCAGCCTGTCTTTTCTCCATGGAACCTGTAAATGCCACTTCCACAAAAAGCCTCCTCTAAACCAGGTCTTATCCCAAATAGCGCTATATAACCCTTGATAAGCATTGGTTTGGGCCTGATAATTAGTTTCCAGTGTGTCACGGTTGTACTTCCAGTGACCATCAGCCGTATAATCTATACTTCGATAACCGTATTCAGTAAAAATGATAGGTTTAGCATATTTTTTAGATAGGTTCTCCATGCCCAAGGCATGTTGATCCCAACCTTTAGCTATGGAAGTGAGTGAAGGTGTTTTCTCGGAACTTACAGGAAAATAAGCATCAATCCCTATGAAATCCAAGTCATCCCAAAAGGTTACCCGCTCATAGTTATCCCAGTTAGCGGCATAGGTAACCTTACCTTGGTATACTTCCCGAACTTGTTTGATTAACGAGCGCCAATAGGCTGGTTTTTTTACCACTGTTTTGCGAAATTCCGTTCCAACACAAAATAGACTGACGTTCAATGAATCAGCTATTCGAGCATAGGTTAGTATGTAGTTGGTGTAACTATTTTCCCATTTCTGCCATTGCTCTTCTGATTGAGGCTCATAATCGCCGGCCCATCCTTGATCAATGATCCAAATATGCGGTTTCAGCATTACTTTATAACCAAGCTCCTGAGCCATCTGAACTGTTTTAGAAGCGCCTGTTATACCTTCACCCCACCATTGACCGTCATGATCAAAGGTGACTTTAGCTTCTTTAGGTTTCAGAAAACTGTATGGAATCACTGATAACCATGTAGCGCCAGTGGCCTGTAGCGATTTAAACGCTTCTTTACCTATGGAATTCGGAGGAGCGACCGTATTGATTCCCAAGATTTTGTTTGAAGATCCTTCATGATGGAATCCATGCCAGGAAATCAGCGCTAAAATGGCGATTAGGGCTAACGTGTAAAGTGATCTATTGAGCATTTCAGACTTATCTCTTCTCTTTCAAATGCTGTTTTCCTGGAAAGTAAGCGACTAATACGGGTAATAGTGTGAGGTCTACAATAACGGCCAAGATTAACGTAAGACTAATTAACAAACCTGTGTAAAAGGTGCCTCCAAACGATGAAAGAATAAGGGTTAAAAACCCTCCGGATAATATTATGCTGGTCACTACTATTGCTTTTCCAGTACTCAAGTACGTTCGTTTAAGAGCATAGAGCAGTGATTTTCCTTTGTCAAGTTCTAATTTAAGCTTACTTGTAAAATGTATAGTGTCATCTACGGCAATACCGAAAGCTATGGTAAAAACAATCGATGTTGATAGCTTTAAGGTAATTCCAAAAATACCCATTATTCCAGCTACTGTAACTAACGGAATAACGTTAGGGATAAGGGTAATTAGTACCATTCTGAATGATCTAAAGAGTAAACCTGCAATAATGGCCACCACACCAAAGGCTATTCCTAACCCTTCAAACATATTTCTGGCTACGTATTCATTATTTTTATCGATCAGGTTCGAAGTGCCGGTAACTTTAAAGGTGACCAATGAAGTATCAACTGAGGCGTTTATGAAATGCTGTAAGTCTTTAGTGCGCTGTAATGAAATAGCACTACCGATATCATTGACCCGAGCTGATATGCGGGCAAGTAACAGATCATCGGTTACCAAGGTATTTAATTCACCTTTTTTCAGAAGTCGCTTCAGGTTCCTTTTCAATTGTTTTTTCTCGTACTTCGATTCTGCCAGCTTGAAAAAATCTGTACGTCCCCCATTAATAGATTGATTTATGGCCATAGCCACAGTATGTGGCCCAATAATGTTACCAGCCATAAAAGTATCCCTCAGGTAGTTAGAGACTTTATTTATTTCATTTAAGACCCTTTCATCAAATACAGAAAGCTCGCTTGAAGATGCTGCGGTCAGTTCGAAAGGCCTTGATCCACCGAAGTGTTGATCAAAAAAGGTGAAATCTTGTTTTAGCGGATCATCAGCAGGTAGATCTTCTATCAGATAAGTGTTGATGTAAATTTGAGATATACCGTAAATAGCTACAGCTAGTAAAAGGCTGTTAAGTATCATTACTTTCTTTCCATTTTTCAACACTTGCAGAAATGATTTACTCATAAAACCGAACCATTTGGAACGATGTACCAGTTTATCAGAGACCTTAGGTTTGGGGAGCAAGATGAGCGAAGCGGGAAGCAAAGTGAAAGCAACTATAAAGGCAATAACCACACCAATAGCCGTGAATATCCCAAAACCTTGTATAGGCTTTATACTTGCGGTGAGTAAGGTTAGAAACCCGACTGCTGTAGTGAGTGAAGTCAAAAAAGTGGCTAATCCTACTTCTTTAAAAGTGACCCGAATAGAAGCTACTTTACTAAACCCAAGCCGGAGTTGCTCAATATATTTGGTCATAATATGAACCACATCAGACATAGCCACCACAAACATGATAGTAGGTAGCAGTACCATGATAAAGTCAAGCCCCTTATCCGTAACACCCACTACCCCCATGACCCAGACTACCGAAACAAGTACCACAATTAAAGGTATTATTACACCCCACCAGCTTCGGTAAGCAAATGACAAGAAGAGGATGATTAGAATTATAGAAGCACCCACGAAGAGCGTAAGTTCTTCTTGTAATTTATTTATAAATACTTGCTGTGCATGTATCTTACCGGCCACATGATATTTCGAAAAGCCCGAATTCCGTATTAGGTTAATTACTGAATTTGAAATTCGGTCTGAATCTTCTTTGCTGAAGACCTCTTCATGTTTTAGTAAAATAGCGGTCGACTTTCCATCCTTTGATACCAATGCTTCTACTAGCAGAGGAGACCGGTAAATAATGCTCGAATCCTTTTTATACCGGGCGGGTTCATTTACGCGGATGTAAGGAATTTGATAAACTCCTGCTTGACTGATAATAGCCCTTTTGACGGTGGTGATTGAGGTAACTGAAGTAATTCCTTCTAATTCTCTGAGTTGTTTGCTCAAAGTATCTACTCTTGACATAAATGACGGATTGAAAATACCCGCTGTATCTACCAAGCCAATCAGTAGGTAGTTATTATCATTTTCAAAATTTGCTTTAAATTCTCGGTAGTATTCAAGATCAGGATCTCCCACAGGGAAAAAATCCTCAAACACATAGTTGAATTTGACGTTCGGAATGAAAGCCCCCAGCGTAATGGTGATGATCAAAAGAATGGCCAAGCTCCATTTGGCCAAATTCCTATACATAATAGACGTCTAGGTAAATTAAAGTGTCAGCATTTAAAAACATTAAAACTAAGGTGTAAATTCTACTTTCCTAAATTTAATTTGTGGCATCTGAATTCCTAACTTTAATCTTTATTTCAAACACTGAGAACACGAGATAGTTATGAGGCAATACCTTGACTTAATGCAGGATATATTGGATAACGGCGTTAAAAAGGAAGATAGGACCGGTACAGGTACCCTGTCTGTTTTCGGAAGGCAAATGAGGTTTGACCTTCAAAAGAATTTTCCCCTATTAACGACCAAAAAACTTCATATTCGATCTATTATACATGAACTATTATGGTTCTTGAGTGGAGATACTAACATCAAATATTTAAAAGAAAATGGTGTAAGTATCTGGGATGAGTGGGCAGATGATAATGGAGATCTGGGTCCGGTTTACGGGCATCAATGGAGAAGCTGGCCTACACCTAACGGCGGAAAAGTGGATCAAATAGGTCAGGTCATACACCAGATCAGGTCCAATCCTAACTCTAGAAGGCACATAGTAAGTGCATGGAATCCGGCCGAAGTGGATAAAATGGCCTTGCCGCCCTGCCATGCGCTATTTCAGTTTTACGTGGCTGATGGGAGACTTTCTTGTCAGCTTTATCAACGCAGTGCCGATTATTTTCTAGGTGTACCGTTTAACGTAGCCTCTTATTCTTTACTAGTTCACATGTTTGCGCAGCAGTGCAACCTAGAACCTGGAGAATTTATTTGGACCGGAGGTGATACCCACTTATACACTAACCATATTGACCAGGCCAAGTTGCAATTAAGTAGAGCACCTCTTGCAGGCCCTAAACTGTTAATCAATAGAAAACCAGCTTCAATTTTTGATTATAAGTATGATGATTTCGAAATAGTTGACTATCAGGCGCATCCAGGCATTAAAGCTCCTATAGCAGTGTGATGTAAGTTTTAACCCTTTGAATATCAGCTAGCTTGTGCGATGATATCGTCTACTGCGCGCATAAGTTCCTCCTTCTTTTCGTTATTGAGTAGGTACTGACGTTCCATCAATCGAATAGCCATATCATTCATAATAAAATGATTTTTAATGAAAGAGAGTTTTTCCTGAAAGGAGTTAAGTTCTTGATACTTAGATCGTTCGGTAGGTGATTCCATTATCATCCTAACCTTACTAATTAAAATATCAGGGTCGTTGAACATACAGATACTTCTGACTTTGTCGCAAGTATATAAATTATATTATACAGGATAAAATTTTTCTTAACACTTTCAGTGAGAAGTTTTCCACATCTTTTTAACACCATCCTCAATGTAAGATTTGTGTTTCAAATGGCGCCTTAAAATATTACTCCTCAGGGGCAGGTGACCATAATAACAAATAAAAAATGCGTGATCCTGTTTAAACTAAAGCTTTACTTTTCCTAACAATTTACCGTTTATGTTTAAAACCGGACGATAGCTACTGTTCAAATACTTTTTTTGCTTATCTAAACTCCTAGTGGGTCTAAGACCTTCTGAATAACAAGATCTAAAATTTCGCCTTTTGTAGAATAAGTCTGCGAACCAATACTATCAAACAAGTTGATTCCGGCTACATTAAGACTGAAAACGTGATCAGCATTTTTTAGAATTTTTGCTCTTTCAGCCACTTCTACTACGGAACTGTTTATTTCATTGCCCCATTTTATTATTTGCCTGCGTAGAATACCATTTATACAACCGGTAGACAGGGCCGGAGTAAAAATTTTATCGTCTTTAATCCAAAATAAATTAGAAGAAATGCATTCACTCAGATGATTTTCTGTATCTAAAATGATCAATTCTTCCAGTTTACGTTGACTACATTCATCAGCGGCTACCACATAAGAAAGTGAACTGATAGCCTTGAAAGATGATATTTTGGATTCAAAATTTCGTATTGCGAGTGAATAATCAATTCGGGTTAATATCCGCAGGTCAATGGGATTGCATCGGGTGGCGACAATGAGTTGATTTATTTCTCGCTCAGTAGAACCATAAGCCTTTTGCTTTTGACTTTTTCTCCAGACTATTATCTTTATTTTCGCTGTTTCGTGAATGTTGTTTTTTTGTAGCAGCTCAATTACCAAACGCTGTAGTTCTGTGGATGAGAAAGTTAAAAGCTCTAAATTAAGAACTAGCAAAGCTTCTTTAAGTCTAATCAAATGATCATTAAGATAGTTGATCCGACCGTTCTGATAGATCATCGTTTCAAACGCCCCATCACCAAACTGAAGTGCCCTGTCGTTTAAAGGTAAAGTGATCTTGTTTTCTACCCAGGAACCATTGAAGTAAGCAAGCATTTATAGGAATTAGTGTGATTTAGACTTTAGTCACCCATTTTGGGTATTCAAGTAGGAAAATAACCATTTATACATATATCCACCTAGTGGTTAGAAATTATGTTTAACATTGAGCGTCTGAAAAACCGTATTCCTTTGGCAGAAAAAAGTGGTATTTTTGATATGATAGGCCCTGTTATGATAGGTCCTTCTAGTTCACACACTGCGGGTGTGGTAAGAATAGCGCGTGCGGCCATACGGGTTTTGGGAGGAATACCTGATGATGCCTACATTACTTTTTACAATTCTTTTGCTAGAACATATGAAGGACATGGCAGCGATCGAGCGATAGTAGCTGGCCTACTCGATTATAAAACAGATGATGATAGAATAAAAACATCTTTTCAGCATGCCGAGGAGCATGGGATGAATTTTGTATTCAAATCTGTAGGTAACGCCTCTACTTTGCATCCCAATACGATCAAATTAGAATTAACGAAAGGCGATAAATCGGTAACTGTAATAGGAGAGAGCAAAGGGGGTGGGGTGATTAACATAGCAGAAGTTGATGGTTTTATTGCCGATTTTTCTGCTGCCTCACACACACTCATCATCAAGGCAAAAGATACGAAAGGAAGTATAGCCAATATTGCCAATATATTGTCCAATGATGATTGTAACATCGCTACAATGTCCGTTTCCAGAAAAGGAAAAAATGATATTGCATGCTTGGTTATAGAAATGGACTCGGGACTAAAGCCCGTATCTCTTGACTATTTAAAGAGCCTCTACTGGATTAAGGATGTCATTTATATACCAGATATAGATTTATAAATAAATAACATGGTCATGAAAACTCAATATAAACTATTATTATTTCTTCTGATTATGGCCGGTTTGTCAAGAGCACAAACCGAAGAAGACTATCAATGGACAATACAGGAGTGCGTGGACTACGCATTAGAAAACAACCTTTCCGTGCAACGAACCCTACTGAACGTGGAAACCAGCGATATTACTTATCAACAGTCTAAAATGGCACTGCTACCTGACGCTAATATTACCGGAAATTATGGTTTTAACTGGGGTAGAACAATTGACCCAACCACTAACTTATTCGTAGATAATCGGCGAACGGCTACTTCAAACGGTTCATTAATAGGCACAGTTCCGGTGTTTAACGGTTTCAATTTGCGTAATACTATCAAGCAAAATGAATTAGCCTTTCAGGCAAGCCAACAAGACCTGGAGCGTACTAAAAATGATGTCATCATTAATATAATCACGTTTTACACTAATGTTCTTTTTAACAAAGAACTCCTTGATAATGCTAAAAAACAGCTCAATTCTACTGAACAGCAAGTAGATCGTACAGCTAAGCAAGTTGAGGCGGGAGCACTTCCAAGGGCTAACCTACTTGATCTTGAGGCACAATATGCTACTAATGAATTGAATGTGGTAAATGCTGAAAATAATTACAAGCTCACCAAGATTCAATTAAAGCAGGCTTTACAACTCCCACCCTCCTCAAGCGTAGACATCGTTGTTCCTGAAATTAATGTAGAAGAAAATATGCTAGACGTTTCCGTAACCGAAGTATATGAAATAGCGCTGCGCAATATGCCTGAAATTAAAAGTGCTAACTTGAATCAAGAAAGTGCTTCCTGGGGAATAAAGGCAGCCAAGAGTAATCTATATCCAAGTTTATCCTTTACTGGCGGTTTATCCAGTCAGTACTCCGATGCCACGGCAGATGCTGAACGTTTTATCAGGGATGGTGGAGAGCCTACGATAGTACAAAGGCCTATAGGTTTTGTGGAAGGAACTTCTACTCGAGTTTTAACGGAAGTAGAAATGCCTTCGGGTAGAACTGTTGAAGGGTATAGTTTTGGAGACCAGGTAGATGATAACCTACGGAGATTTATTAGACTGAATGTGAACATACCAATTTTCAATAGGTTTCAAACACGCGCAGGTATTCAACGCGCTATTATCAATCAACAGCAGGCTGAGATCAACTTAAAGGATGTACAGAATCAATTGTGGCAAACAATAGAACAGTCCTACTATGATGTAGAAGCAGCTTCTAAATCATATGCTGCATCCTTAAAACAGGTAGAGGCGCGTAGAGAGTCTTTTCGTGTGACTAAGCAGCGATACGACAATGGTGCTGCCAATTTTGTTGATTATCAGGTGGCGGAAAATGATCTGTTTCAGTCGGAATCGGATTTAGTAAGGGCCAAATACGATTATATTTTTAAACTCAAAATTCTTGATTTTTATCAAGGCAAACCTTTAGAATTCTAAATGATGGCAAAAAAGAAAAAGTCAAATAAGTGGTTGTATTATCTCATCGGAGGTTTTATCGTTATCATCTTATTTTTAGTAGTAGGTAAGTCTGCCGGGTGGATAGGACAGCCTAATAAAACAAAAGTTGTTATTGCCGAAGTCAAAAAAGTATCTATTACTGAAAAGGTGAGCGCTTCGGGAACAGTTCAGCCTGTGGTAGAGGTCAAATTAAGTCCGGAATTATCGGGTGAGTTAATTGAGCTGGCTGTGGAAGAGGGGGATTCAGTGCAGCAAGGAGCTATGCTGGCAAAAATTCGTCCTGATAATTTTGTTTCAGCCTATGAGCAGGCCCAGGCATCATTGAATACGCAACGGGCGAATCAAGCTTCTTCCGAAGCTGCACTTTCAAGGGCGAGAGCCACCTATCAAAGAGCCAAACAAGATTATGATCGGCAGAAAAAGCTCTGGGATGAGAAGGTTATTTCAGAAGCGGATTGGCAGCTAGCACAGCAAAATTTTGAGGTAGCCAAAAATGACCTGAAGTCAGCGGAAAAATCTTTAGAGGCCGCAAGGTTCGTAGTAAAAAGCAATCAGGCCTCCGTTGATCAAGCGCAGGAAAACTTACGGAGAACCACAGTGACCGCCCCTATGAGTGGTATAGTCAGTAAATTGAATGTAGAACAGGGCGAAACAGTGCTTGGTACACAACAATTTCAAGGTACGGAAATCATGCGTATCGCAGACCTAAATCAGATGGAGGTGAGGGTTAACGTAAATGAAAATGATATTATTCGTGTCAATTTAGATGATACTGTGCTTATAGATGTAGACTCATACACCTATCTGGACAAAGAGTTTAAGGGTATGGTGACTGCCATTGCTAATACTGCTAATGATAAAGCATCTGCTGATGCCGTTACCGAGTTTGAAGTTCGTATTAGGATATTAAATTCTTCCTATCAGGACTTAGTAGATGAAGGTAATAAATATCCTTTTCGTCCGGGTATGACAGCCAGTGTGGAGATTATTACGAATCAAAAAGACGATGTTCTGTCTGTTCCTTTGGCATCAGTGACAACACGTATACCCGGAAAAAAGAAATTTAGTAGAGGAAAACAAGAGGATAGTGATGATATAAATGAAGAGAAAAAAACTAACGAGGAAGACGAAGTGAAAGAAGTAGTGTTCATCGCCGTAGATGGCACTGCGAAAATGCAGGAAGTGAAAACCGGTATAAGTGACTACGAAAATATCGAAATCACTGAAGGACTCACCACCGAGGATAAGGTCATTTCAGGCCCCTTTCTGGTTGTTTCTAAGCGCTTGGAAGATGGGGACTTGATTGATGGTGGAAACGGAGATAAGAAAGAAGAGAGCGAAGATGAGGAGGATTCCGGAGAAGAATAATAATTGAAAATTGGACGATCTAAAAAAGGTTAAAATCTTTTTTAGATTGCTGGCTTTTTCAAAGAATCATACATACTAAAGCTCGAGGAGAAATTCCAATAACCTCCTCAGCTTTTTAAAATAATCATGTCTATTGTACAGAAGCCGCCCACGACTGTTAATGTACTTACTTAGACACTACCTGTTTAATTTGAAAACTCAAAGTCTAGTTTCCATAGTACCTATGCTTTCTATAGTTTTACTTTAAAAGCTCGCTATGTTTGAGTATTGAATTAACTTTTACGATTTGCAAGACTCCGGTATTTACAATAAAAAAATCTTCATAACCGGCTGTGCCGGGTTTATTGGCTATCATCTTACATCTTCACTGATCAACAAGGGGGCTAAAGTTATTGGATTAGATAACATATCAGATTATTATGATGTCAACCTAAAGTACGCCAGACTTGAACAGCTTGGAATTTCAAAGGTACATATCTCAGATAATGTAGCGGTTGAAAGTAATCAATATAAAAATTTTAGTTTCTACAGGTCTGATCTTGCCGATAAAAAAACTATACTAAGTATCTGCAAGGATTATCAATTTGATCTTATTATTAATCTGGCCGCACAGGCGGGTGTTAGGTATTCAGTTGAAAACCCAGACGTTTACATTGATTCTAATATTTATGGTTTTTTTAATATCCTTGAAGCGAGTCGGTATACAAAAGTTAAACACCTCATTTATGCTTCCTCGAGTTCAGTGTATGGAGGTAATAAGCGCATGCCCTTCTCCGAACTTGATAAAACAGACCAACCGCTATCTTTATATGCAGCCTCAAAAAAAAGTAATGAATTGATGGCTCATACCTATAGTCACTTATTTGATATTCCTACCACAGGATTAAGATTTTTTACAGTTTATGGCCCATGGGGCAGGCCCGACATGGCAATATATCGTTTTGCGAAAGCGATAAACGAAGGCGGTAAAATTAAGGTCTATAATAATGGTGATATGCAGCGTGACTTTACTTATGTAGATGATATAGTGGGAGGAATTACCAAAGTAATTGGAAATGCTCCGGAGAGAGATAATGAAACCCCGCCATATGCTTTGTATAATATTGGTAATAACAAACCTGCTCAATTAATGGATTATATAGCCTTTCTTGAGCAAGCTTTCGGAAAGTCTGTAAAGAAGGAATTTTTACCCTTGCAGCCCGGTGATCTAAAAAGCACATTTGCTGATATTACTCTACTAAAAGAAAAATTCGATTATCATCCTCAAACCGATATAAAGGTAGGTATTCAGGCATTTTCTAAGTGGTATAATACGTATCACGGCAACCGTTAGCACGGCTTTAAATCTTTATCTTTCTATCTTTAAACCGATTTGGAACTAAATAGGCGAAAAGATAAAATGGGAAAAACGTATAAATCAAAGTTTTATGAAGCTAGGCACAGTAATACGCTTTACAGTGCAGAAACAATCATCAGTTTAATAAAAGATTTGATATCTCCCAGGAGTGTTGTTGATGTAGGTTGCGGTGTGGGAACTTGGCTCAAAGTATTCCAAGATAGTGGTATAGATGAGATTCTTGGTATTGAAGGAGAATGGGTGAATACGAATGATTTAGTCATAAATAAAGACAACTTTCTTAAAACTAATCTGGAAGACAAACTTAGAGTAGATAAGAAGTATGATCTGGCAATGACCTTAGAAGTAGCAGAACATATAAGCCTGGAAAGTGCTGATCAGTTTGTTGCTAATTTGGTAACACTGGCACCCGTTATTCTTTTTTCGGCTGCAATACCACTTCAGGGAGGAAAACATCATGTAAATGAACAATGGCCGGATTATTGGAAAGAAAAGTTCGCAAAACACAACTATGTGATCATTGATTGTATTCGACCTCACGTTTGGAATGATGAAAAAATAGAAATGTGGTATGCGCAGAATACGTTTGTTTATGTGGAGCAATCTAAGCTGAAAGAATATTCCCGTTTAGAAAAATTATACACTCCTAATCCGTCAATGCTTTCCGCGGTACTTCCTCGATTTTATGAATTCAAACTATCCCGATTCCCTGTTTTTAAAGCCTTGAAGAATAGAATAAAAAGATTTACCGATTGAATGAAGGAGATCCAAATTTCTGGCGTAGTTATTACCTTCAACGAAGAAAAAAATATACGTGCATGTATTGAATCAATGCTGCCAATTGTGGATGAGGTAGTTGTGGTAGACTCTTACAGTAGAGATCAAACTCAATCTATTTGTAGAGAAATGGGAGTGCGTTTCATTGAGCACAATTTTGAAGGGCATATCGAACAAAAGAATTTTGCTATGCATCAAGCAAAATACGATTATATTCTCTCATTGGATGCTGACGAACGTGTATCAGATCAAATGTTGAGTTCAATAAAAACTATAAAACAGAAGTGGGAAAATTGTGCTTACTCGTTTAATCGTTTAAACAATTACTGTGGTGCATGGTTGAAAAGATCGTGGTATCCGGATCGGAAAATTCGGCTTTGGGATAGAAGAAAAGGACAATGGGGAGGTACCAATCCTCATGATAAAGTTGAGATAGCTAGAGGTGACGTAAAAAAATTGAAAGGTGACATTCTGCACTACGCGTATGATGATTTAGAAGAACATTACGCTCAGGTTAAGAGTTTTGCCATTATTGCAGCTCATGCCAAATTTAAGAAAGGAAAAAAGGTCTACTTCCTGATCCATGTTGTCTTAAATCCGTGGTACAAGTTCTTCAGAAAGTACATTCTGAGATTAGGCTTTTTAGATGGTTATTACGGATTAATTTTTAGTGCAATCACGGCTTATTTAAACTTCTTAAAATATTCCAGGTTATGGGAATTAAATAGAAAAAATGGAAAGTAATATGAATGTTAGTGTCATTATCGCTACTTATAACATGCCTGAGTGGTTAGAAAAGGTACTTTGGGGATATGAGTGTCAAACTTATGACGAATTTGAGATAGTTATTGCAGATGATGGATCATCAGAATCGACAAAAGAGATCATAGACAGATTTAAAAAAGACTCCAAATTAAGTATTCAGCACTTATGGCACGAAGACAAGGGGTATAGGAGACAAACTATACTCAATAAAGCCATACAAGCAGCCAAATATGATTATATTCTATTTACTGACGGAGATTGTATACCTCGAAAGGACTTTATTCAAGTGCATGTAGAGCTTTCAGAAAAAGACAGGTTTCTATCAGGGGGCTACTGTAAATTGCCAATGCCGCTGAGTAAAGCATGTTCTGAAGAAGACATTAAAACACAGCGGTGTTTTAATGGAGAATGGTTGAAGAAAAACGGATTAAGTGGTACATCACAACTTAGAAAAATAAATGCGGGTAGTCTTGGTAAGTTCCTTGATACCATTACTCCAGCAAATGCTTCTTTTAATAATTGTAATACATCAGCATGGAAAAGAGACCTTATCCAAGTTAATGGCTATGATGAAAGGATGCGCTATGGTGGCCCGGATAGAGAAATAGGTGAGCGTCTAG
Organism: Bacteroidota bacterium; assembly: GCA_039199635.1. Classification (GTDB taxonomy): domain Bacteria; phylum Bacteroidota; class Bacteroidia; order Cytophagales; family Cyclobacteriaceae; genus Fulvivirga. The sequence continues at coordinate 15,930 of JBCCSU010000082.1, forward strand.
AGAATCTTGGCGTGAAAGGAAAACAGATCCGACATAGAGCTATTTGCTTACATCTTGATCATTCTAGAGGATATAAGACACCAGAGTCTCTACAACGTAATTTGGAGATAAGAAAGAATACTCGCAAAAACAGAATTACACAAACTGAGTATGGAATAACTCAGAATGCGACATAAGAATAAGCTATAACGCTTTCATTAATATGACGAAAAATCAGGTAGCATTACTTGTTTTTGCATGTGACCGATATCAATTCCTTTACAAAGGTTTTGAGTATACATTTCATAAATATTGGAATAAAAAGGTAGACCTAAATTATTATTTCTCTACTGAAAACTCTGATCTTAAAGTTAAGGGTTTTAAGATGCTTAAATCAGGAGCCGGGCCATGGACCAATCGGCTAAAAAAAGTACTTCAATGTATTAACGAGGAGTACGTGATCTTTCTGCAAGAGGATATGTGGATGAACAGGACATATAATGCTCAAGCTCTGGAAGAACTATTGAATTACGCTTTAGAAAAACAATTTGATTTAGTAAAACTTCATTCCACACCCAGCTATAAAACCATACCAACAGGAAACACATTTTCAGATTTAGATCTTTTTGAGCTCGATAAAAAGACATCCAAATTCCTGATGTCGCATCAAGTTTCATTATGGAAGAAAGAATTTTTGACACAAAACCTACCAGATAATGAAGACCCATGGATGAATGAGCATAAAGGAACAAAAAGACTCAAAAAAACTGATGCCAGTATATACCAAATCGATTTACTTCAGGTCAATGATTTAGGTCCAGGGCAAGGCTCGTATAAAACTGTTTCTTATGATGCCGTTATCGCTAAAGAAGCTACCATTTTCTTCGATGAAATGGCTAAAGAATACCCTGAATATGTTGAACGAATGAAATTTAATCTGGAGAATCAAATTACGCATGATGGAAACCCTAAGCCAAGAGTAAAGGGTCTTCTAAATAAGGTGAAGCGTGAACTACGATATCATTTAGGAAAATTTTAACAACGCTTAAATCTCACTTGGCTATTGTTGCAACCAAGCAAATAACTCCATCAACCACGCTATCCCTACGTGTATGAGAACTCCCCCAAATATGCTTCTACTTTGAAGAGCTATTACACCTAGTATATAGCCGCCTACAATTGAGCTAATCGCTTCACCGGCCGGCTTGCCAAAATGGTAAAAGCAGTAAGTAACTACCATAGGTAAAATAACATTTCGTCCCATAAGACTAGCCATACCTAAGATCATAAATCCACGAAAAGTCAGCTCTACGGTTAAGAAA
>JBCCSU010000083.1:0-17042 GCA_039199635.1 Bacteroidota bacterium
GGGGTTTTATCCTATCTATAACATACTATCAATCAACTAGTTAGAACTTGATGAGAATGGCCAAATTAAGCTCCATCGGAAGGTGTTCAGCCCTCCGATGGATGCCCCTTTTTTTAAGAAAAGCTTCCAATATTATTCAAGTCTTCGCAGGCTTCTTTCAAGCGGGTTTTGAATGACTCTTCGGCTTTTCTCAACCACACTCTCGGATCATAATATTTTTTATTCGGAGAATCATCGCTATCAGGGTTTCCAATTTGACCTTGCAGATAACCCTCATTGGCCTGATAATAGTTTTTGATACCATCCCAAAAGGCCCATTGCAGATCAGTATCAATATTCATCTTTATTACACCATAACTAATTCCTTCTCTAATTTCCTCGGTAGTAGAACCAGAACCGCCATGGAAAACGAAATCAACGGGTTGTGATCCCGTGTTATACTTTTCTTGAATATAATCCTGGCTATTCTTTAAGATTTTAGGAGTTAGTTTCACATTCCCAGGCTTGTAAACACCGTGTACGTTCCCAAAGGCAGCCGCTACTGTGAATCGGTCACTGACCTTCCTCAGTTCCTCATAGGCATATGCCACCTCTTCTGGCTGGGTGTAGAGCTTGGAACTATCCACGTCAGTATTATCTACTCCATCTTCCTCGCCACCAGTTACTCCAAGCTCAATTTCTAAGGTCATATCCATTTTGCTCATTCGATCCAGATAACCTTTGCAGATCTCAATATTCTCTTCTAAAGGTTCTTCGGAAAGATCGATCATATGTGAACTGAAGAGTGATTTGCCGTGTACTTTGTAAAATTCTTCTCCGGCATCGAGCATACCGTCAATCCATGGTAAAAGTTTTTTGGCGGCATGGTCAGTATGAAGCACCACAGTAGCGCCATATTTCTCTGCGAGCGCATGTACGTGATGTGCTCCCGAGACAGCTCCTGCTATTGCCGCCGCCTGGTCATCGTTATTTAATCCTTTGCCTGCAAAGAACACTGCACCACCATTAGAAAATTGAATCATAATAGGTGAGTTGATCTCTGCTGCTGTTTCCAGTACGGCATTCACGCTGTTTGTACTTATTACATTTACCGCTGGCATAGCAAAGCCCTTTTCCTTGGCAAATTGAAATAGCTTTTGTACGTCAGAGCCCGTTACAACTCCTGGTTTAAAATCTGATCCCGACATTTTCTTAATTAAATTTTGGATTTAAAATTCAGACATATACTCACAGCAAAGAAAATCAAAATTATATCATTCACACTGTATTTATGGTCATTTAAGCCACTTGCTGAGTATTGTCAGGGTCTATATCGTTTGCAAACATCTTTTTTTGAAAGATGGGGTAGACTCATGATATTTGTAGCCTTTAAATTTAAAATACCTAATGAGCTGGTTTCATAGAAAAGATAAAGGAATACAAACGCCCACTGAAGCAAAGCGCGAAGCGCCGGATGGCTTATGGTTTAAAACGCCCTCTGGTAAAATCGTTCATACTCGCGAGTTGAAGAGCAATTGCTACGTGAGCCCGGAAGACGGCTACCATGTTCGGGTAGGTTCCAAAGAATACTTTGAGATACTTTTCGATGATAATAAGTTCAGTGAGTTGGATGAAAAACTGCAATCAGCAGATCCTCTGAATTTTAAAGACTCCAAACCCTATCCGGATCGAGTGCTGGCCTCTCAAAAGAAAACAGGCCTAAAAGATGCGGTAAGATCAGCACACGGAAAGATGAATGGCATTCAAATTACGGTAGCCTGCATGGACTTTAGTTTCATAGGTGGATCGATGGGGTCAGTAGTTGGTGAAAAAATTGCCAGAGCGATAGATTTTGCCATTAAAAAGAAAACTCCTTTCTTAATGATTTCTAAGTCCGGAGGGGCTCGGATGATGGAAGCCGGTCTTTCTTTGATGCAGATGGCTAAAACCTCAGCGAAACTGGCCTTACTAAGTGATGCCAAACTTCCCTACATTAGTTTATTAACAGACCCTACTACCGGAGGTGTCACCGCTTCCTACGCTATGCTGGGAGACTTTAACATAGCAGAGCCCGGAGCTTTAATAGGTTTTGCCGGGCCCCGCGTAATACGCGAAACTATTGGTAAAGATCTACCAAAAGGGTTTCAAAGTGCGGAATTTGTTCTGGACCACGGCTTTCTCGACTTTATAGTTGATCGTAGAAATCTAAAACCCAAACTAACTACCCTATTGAAAATGCTCAAATAACCTTAAGTATATACTCGGTGGTTATGGAAGATCTGAAAGATCTAACGCATTTACTATTTTTCGGGCTGTTGGCTCTTCGTTAGAGCCTTGAATTTGAACTTGTACTAAATACCGTTCCTTGTAACCGGCAATTATACTGATTTCTTTGTGTTCTTTACCTACCTCAATAATACCTTGGAAATCACCGTCTTTAAAGCTTGATACTTTCTTCTCATCATCCTCATATTCCATATTCATGGTCCAAGCCATGGCGGCCGCACTATATAGAGTACTTGCACCTTTGTAATCCATAATGGTGATCGTCATTTCTTCATCCCCTTTCTCGTAATCTTTGGATGCCATGGAGTATGACATGCCGTTCATGGTCATAGATTGGCCATCAGGATCACCAGTAATCTTAAAACCGGCAATTGTGCCGGGTAGCTGGCTCTGTAATTCTTTATACGGCACGGCTTTTTCATCCTGTGCAGTGGTAAGGCTAACAGAACAAATAAGAGTAATAAGTGTGAGTAGTGTTTTCATACTATTTTGTTTATCGACATCAATATAAACACTTTTTACGGTCTTTTTATCGCCGGGAGGTACCTTCACAGGGTACTTTCAACTCACCGAGCGTCAAGAAATTAAACTTTTAGGCGTCTTATCTTATGCTCTCGCTTACCGCCTTAACCGTTTTTACAAAAAACTTAACCTTTTCTGGGTCAGTGTTCGGATATACCCCGTGTCCCAGATTAGCAATGTGATGATACGGGCCGAAGGCTTTCAACATAGTTTTTACGTTATCAACGATATCTTCCTCGCTTCCAAACAGTGCACACGGGTCAAAATTACCTTGCAGCACTTTATCGGGGATTAACGCTCTTGATTCTTTGATGTCCATACACCAGTCAAGCCCTACCGTTTGGCAGTTTAACCTATTGAAGGAATTTCGGGCAAAATAGGCATCTTTAGCAAAAACCGTTTTTGGTACTTCTTGAATAGCATCGCAAATTTGCGCGATATAAGGAAGGCTAAACTCTTCATATTGAAATGGAGAAAGTATACCAGCCCAGGAATCAAAAACCTGGATTAGGTGGGCACCGGCATTTATCTGGCCCTTCAAATAATTGATAGTGCTGTCAGTGATCATTTGGAGCAACTCATGGGCTAAGGAAGAATGAGTATAGAGCAGCGCCCTGGCTTTGGAGAAAGTCTTGCTTCCGGAACCTTCCACCATGTAAGCAAATATGGTCCAGGGAGCGCCCGCAAATCCTATGATCGGGACTCTTCCATTCAGTGCCTTTTTCGTAACCTCAATAGCCTTGAGCGTGTAAGAAACATCATCTGCTTCAGCTACATGTAACTTATCAAGATCGGCCTTTGATTTGATGGTTTCAGGAAACCAGGGACCTTTCTTTTCTACCATCTCATACCTCAGTCCCATGGCCTCTGGGATTACCAGTATATCAGAGAAAATTATGGCTGCGTCTACGTCCAAAATATCAACGGGCTGAATGGTAACTTCTGCAGCTAATTCCGGTGTTTCCACTAATTCTTTGAAACCACTAAGCGAGTTCCGGATGGCCCTGTATTCAGGTAATATTCTACCGGCCTGTCGCATTAACCAAACGGGTGTTCTTTCAGTTTTTTCTTTTCTGATGGTTCGGAGAAGAAGATCGTTTTTTAAAGGCATTCACAAAGATATGCCGGGGTAGGCAATTAAAGCCAATGTCTCTGAATATATTGTAAGTCAATTCGGCTGTGTGATCAATGGCTTCACCAGATCTCGAAATCTTTTGGTGCTAGGTGGGGGTGCATTCTTTAATAGTCGTCCGTCCGGGTAAACCATCATATACCTGGGAATAGCGTTCAGATTATAATCCTTGGCAATTTTAGAGTCATTGCTGATACGTAGGTGCTCCTGTTTGGTGAGTCCATATTTGATCTTTGCCTTCTCCCACTGGTCAATGTCGCGGTCAATTGACACGTACAGAAACCTTATTTTTTCATCCAGCTCATCAATGATCTTTTCTGATTTTTTAAACTCTGCAATACATGGTTTACACCAACTAGCCCAAAAGTCGATGTAGACCACGGTATCTCTATTATTTTCAAGTATATTCTCCAAAGTGCTATGGTTTTTGGCCAGCTGTTCCAGATTAAAAAGGTCTGCTTTAGACTTTTGCTTAAACTGTTCTTCCAGCTTTTGCTCACTTTCCAGCTGACTTTTTATACTTTTCTCTAAGGGATTTTCACTGAGCACAGTATAATTCTTCCAAAACATAGAGTCATACCTATTTTTTGAGAGCACTTCTTCGGTAATAGGCTGGTGCTTAAAGTCATTATTTTTGCCGATGGTAATGTTATTAACCAGTAACTTCACATGAGCATGATGCACCGTAGTATCAGCTTTCCGGACATTCCTGGCGTAAGAGTCATGTACAATATGTGACAGATAATGTTTGCCTCGTGATTCCTTGTAGAATATTTCGTCTTTAACATTACGTAAACCACTGGTGAGTTCACTTTCCACTTTAACAAAAGCATAATCCTTATCTGAAATAAAAAACTTACCATCGTGTTTCATTTTGAAATTGGCAAGTTCGAGAAAATCGGCTCGTTTCCATTTTTTTGAACGATAAGAGATAACATATACCTCTTTGCCATTGATCGATGTGATCCGGTCAAGTTCAAAGCGATAATTATCTAAGTTTGATTTCAGGTATTTGCCAGAGGCGTTGATCATCAAAAACGGGTAGGGATTCTTTTTAGAATATTGATAGGCGGCCACATCTGTATTGATTAGCTCCGCAAAAGCAATAGGAATATGGTTCTTTTTTAAAAATGAATGATCAAAACTCCTTCTCGACTGTACTAGCTTAAAATGGTCTTTTTTAGACTCCATAGCTTTGGGTTTTCGGTAGCCTTTTTTCTTATAAACATCTACTGCGGCTTCTATAATCCTTCCATAAATGGAATCATCTTTACAATAATGTCTGTAAAAGGTGTTCATGGTAACTGGTTCTGAAATGAAGTTCTTTTTGATCGCTCTAAAAGCCCTTTTAACGATCGCCTTCGGATCTATTTCCCGAGCCTTAATCACGATATTATCCAGTATTTTTGTATCTGTTTTCATAAATATCTCTTCAGTCACATCTTGTACTGCTATAATTAGTGTACTGAAACCCAAACAAGATACTTGTAATGAATCATCTTCATTGACTAACATAGAAAAGTCTCCTAAGCTATTGGCTGAAGTGCCCTCATATGTATTTAATATCTGAATACTGGCAAAGGGGATGGGTTCTCCCGTTTCTTCGGCAACAATTTTGGAGCTAACCCTGATCACCTGTGCCAGTGAAGAATTAGCCATCAGAGTGGTGATAACCAATACGGCGAAGAATAATTTGAATGAATTTATGGACATATATGCCTGCCAGTGATTTAAATAGCGGTGAAGTACCTATGCGCAAAGTAGGTTAATCTTGTTTCTTTTAAAATAAAATAGATATCAAATAGTACCCTTCCTTCTAATATCTTTGACACATGCGTGTTTTTATCTTGCTTTTTATAGCGGCTGGTTTTACCCAATGCTTACAGTCGCAATCAGACGAATCGCTGTCTGACTATGACCATGTTAAAGTGCCTTATTTGGTTAACGAACCCACTCGGATTTTATCGCTTCATAGTGAACTGGAAGAAATATCAGGACTTAGTTTCTACCAGAGAAATATGCTTGTGGCTGTTCAGGATGAAAAGGGCAAACTCTATTTCATTGACTTAGCTAATGGAGAGATAAAAAGAGAGCTGAAATTTTATAAAAGTGGTGATTATGAAGGGGTTGAGATCATCGGTGACCAGGTATATGTTACTGAAAGTGACGGTGATATTTATGTCTTTTCGATCAAATCGCAAGATCAGGCGGAGGTAGAGCGTATTAAAACTGCCTTTTCTAGAGATAATGATATAGAAGGGTTAGCCTCTATTCAGGGAGATATTGTACTTCTTACAAAAGCATCCGGTGAGATTAAGGATAATGGTATTAAAGGTAAAGCCGCTTATTTTTATGACGATGCGAAGAAAGAGATCGATCTTGATCCGCTTTTTTCGTTCAGAATTAAAGACCTGGAGCATTTTATCGGTGATCGGGAATACTTTAATGAACTTAAGGATTTTGACCCTTCGGGTTTTGCCGAGCACCCTGCCACTAAAGACATCTACATTATTTCGGCGGATCGAGCTTTGCTGATATTAGACCCAGAGTATAAGATTAAGGAAATCGTTAAACTCAGCCGGAGAATATACAAACAGCCGGAAGGGATTTGTTTTGATCCTGAGGGAAGGCTTTATATCTCAAACGAAGGTGATGGTGCTCGGGCTAAACTCGTAATAATTGACCAAATACGTTAGGTTTTGTTAACTTGGGTATAAATGAATAGATTTTTACTCTCGTTCTTACTGCTGTTGGGAAGTATTTTTTCTTTCAGCCAAAATCCTATTTATACGCTGTACCTGGTGGGTGATGCCGGGAAGCGCACTGAAGGGCAGAAAGCTACTTTTGAACTGGCGAGGCAGCATTTGAAAAATACAGCTGGCCGTAAGGGGCTAGTGTATTTAGGTGACAATATATACCCGAAAGGCATGCCGTTGAAAGGGGATTTGGCACGTGCAGAGTCAGAAGCTATCATTAATGCACATGCAGAAGTGCTTAAAGGCCTTGAAGGCGATTTTTACTTTATACCCGGTAACCACGACTGGGCTCAAGGACGGATGTACGGTTGGGAACAAGTCAAGCGCCAGGAGATATACGTTGAAGATTTGATGGATTCAGCGAATGTTTTTTTACCTGATGGCGGATGTCCGGGCCCTGTAGAGGTACCGCTAAACGAAGAAATTACGCTGGTAATTCTGGATACTCAGTGGTTTCTACATAGCTGGGATAAACCCAATTCAGAACAAGGTAGCTGTAATTACACTGATCCCATTGAAATGCTGCAAGGCTTGGATGCTATCCTCAGAAGAAATTCGCATAGGAAAGTTATAGTAGCTACGCACCATCCTATGTTTACCTACGGTAGCCACGGAGGTGTGATAAAGGCATCTCAACATGTTAAGCCGCCAATTTTAGGAAGTATTTATGCCTTGTATCGAAAGCTCATAGGCAGTGTTCAGGATAATACACACCCTAAGTATAAAGCCATGCGTAATGCCATGGTACAAGTTTTTGAGCAGTATGATAACGTTATGCATGTAGCAGGTCATGAGCACTCTTTGCAATACTCTTTTAAAGAAGGTGTGCATTACATAGTCAGTGGTGCAGGGGCTAAAACGACCTACGTAAAGAAAAAAGGGTTTGCCGAGTTCGCTGAAATGACCACCGGCTTTGCTAAGCTAATTTTTTTAGAGAATGGTTTGGTAAACCTTGAAATTTGGAGGTCAGACGGTAGCAAAGCATTTGCTAAGGAGCTTATGAATAAGCCCTATGTACCATTAGTGACTAAGGAAGAATTCGCAGCTAAAATAGACCTAACTGATAGTACAGTGATGGCAAAAGCCAGCGATCAGTATAATGCTGGAAAAATGAAGCAGAAGATGTTAGGTACAAACTATCGTGATGTGTGGAAGCAAGAAACAGAGGTGCCTGTTTTTGATATAGGCAAAGAGCATGGTGGTTTGGAGATAGTCCAGCGGGGTGGAGGGATGCAAACCAAATCACTCCGGCTTCAGGCAAAGAGCGGTAAACAATACGTATTGAGATCGATTGAAAAATATGCAGAGGGCGCTGTTCCGAAGATGCTTCAAAACACATTTGCGGTGGATCTGGTTCAAGACCAGATATCTGCATCACATCCTTATGGAGCGTTTGTAGTACCTGACATGGCCGAGGCCGTTACCGTATATCACACTAACCCAAAAGTGGTGTTCATCCCTGATGACCCTCGTTTTGGTGAACATCAGGGAGACTTTGCAAATACTTTAGCGCTTTACGAAGAGCGTCCAGCCAAAGATTGGACGGACGCTTCTTTCTTCGGTAACTCAAGGAAAATCGTCAATACGGCTAAGGTGATTGAAAAATTGGCCAAAGACAATGATAATTTCGTAGACCAGGAGTGGGTGTTGAAATCACGATTATTTGATCTGGTTATCGGTGATTGGGATAGGCATGACGACCAATGGCGCTGGGCTTCTTTCGATACGAAAAAAGGTAAGATGTATAGACCTATTCCCAGAGACCGGGATCAGGCCTTTTTTGTAAACACCGGATTTTTTCCTTCCATATGGAGCAGAAAGTGGGGGTTACCTAAATTTGAAGGATTTGATGATGAAGTGCGCTGGCCCAGCGGATTGATGTTTAACGCCCGCTACTTCGACCGTTCCTTTTTAACCGGCTTATCCCGGGAGGATTGGATCGCAACCTCCGAAGAGATACAAACCCGCTTGACAGATGAGATAATAGAAGGGGCAATAAAGCAATGGCCTTCTGAAATTTACGATTTACACGGTGAGGATATCATAAGAAAGCTTAAGTCCAGAAGAGATAAATTAAAGGAGTACGCTATTGATCATTATGAGTTTTTAGCAAGAACGGTAAGCGTTTTAGGCTCCAATAAAAGGGAGCATTTTAAAGCCACTCGTGAAGCTAACGGCAATGTTAGAGTGGTTGTAAAAAAGGTAAATAAGGAAGGAAAAAAGAAGAAAGTCCTTTACGATCGTACTTTTATCTACGGGGTGACCAAGGAAATAAGGCTTTACGGGCTTGATGGAGAAGATGAGTTCGAGATAGAAGGTGAAACCTCCAAGAGCATAAAGATCAGAGTAATAGGAGGGTCAGGAGCTGATGAACTGGATGATGATTCACGGGTAAACGGACCGAGCAAAAAAACGATCTTTTACGATACCAAGACCGGTAATGAGCTCAAACTTAATAAAGAAAGTAAAAACCGTTTGTCAGAAGACCCAGCTGTTAATAGCTACAACCGAAAAGAGTTTAAATATAATGTGTTAATGCCCATTGTTACCGGAGCTTTTAATCCTGATGACGGTATATTCATCGGTAGTGGTTTTACCTATCAAGATCATGGCTTTAGGAAAGAACCCTTTAAGTCAAAACATACTTTTTCGGCTTCTTATGCCTTTAATACATCAGCATGGTCTTTAAAGTATAAGGGTATTTTTACTAATGTCATTGGTCAGTGGGATTTTGAAGCTGACATTACAAGGTCTCCCAACTTTACTAACTTCTTTTTTGGGCTTGGTAATGATTCTTTTTACGATCAGAATATTGAGGATACTGAAAATGTAGATGAATCCATTGATTATTATCGGTTACGATTTGAAGGCTATAAACACGAAATTGGTCTTTTTAGGAATTTAGGCCCGTTCGGAAAAATTGGTTTTACGCAAGATCTTTACAGTTGGGAACTAGACCCGATAAATGCACCTAGGTTCATTCAGGATGAATTTATTCCCACAGAAGATCCCGAGCTGCCTTCTCGAGATTTTACATATGCCGGTGGCAGTATACACCTCTCCGTGGACACACGTAAGAACAAATTTATGCCGGTTAGCGGCATTTTATGGGAAAATCGCTTTACCGCGCTAACCTCCATTAATAATGATAACTCAGATGATTTTCGTCAGTTAAACACTAGCTTTTCATTTTACCACAGTTTCCGCCTCCCGGCCAAGCTGGTGATAGCTTCGAGGGTAGGATACGGGCGTAACTTCGGTAGCTATCCCTTTTTTCTTTCCCAAACTATGGGTGGCCGGTCAAATTTGAGAGGATACAGAGTAACACGTTTTTATGGCCGGGAATCAGTTTACAGTAATTTCGAACTTCGTTTGAAGCTATTTACTTTGCGTACTTATCTTTTTCCGGCATCTATTGGTATATCCGGCTTTCATGATATTGGTAGAGTTTGGCTTGAAGGAGAGGATTCTGATACCTGGCATCAGGGTGTTGGCGGTGGTGTATGGTTCGCACCTTTTAATGCTGCTGTTATCACTACCGAGATAGGCGTCTCAGAAGAAGATACCTTATTCTATGTTCGTTTCGGATTCTTGTTTTAAAACCACTTACTCAATCACCATTCCATCAATAAAGCGACCCAAATAACTCTGTAGCATTAACTAATAACTACTAACAATCTCTATATCTTTAAACCAATAAGACACGTTACAGTTGATTAATGGAAAAACCCGCGCTGATTTTTGAGCATTCACCCGCATTTTTGATCTTATGCTTAGCCCTGGGTTTTGGTTATGCGTTTCTTACTTACCGGAAATCAGGCCCTTGGGGATCAAATTGGCAAAAGGGTCTATTTGCACTCCGCTGGGCTACGGCTACTATCATTTCCCTTTTGCTGATCTCTCCTGTTTGGAGACAGCTAGAAAGCGAAATTGAAAAGCCAGTCTTCGTGATTGCCGTAGATAATTCCCAATCCTTAACGGAAGCTGTAGATAGTGCTGTATTAGAAAAAACAATAGCGCGTTTAAATGATGTTTCTAATACTCTTAAAGACTCAGAATATAATGTAGAATACCGAACCATTAACGAAAAGCGGTTACCGGACCTCAGCGAAATTTCCTTTGACGCGCAGACCTCAGACCTGAATAAACTTATCAACGGAATAGAATCCGATTATGAGGGGCGTAATTTGGGAGGTGTGATCTTGGTTTCGGATGGAATACATAACCAGGGCCTCTTGCCTACCTATGTTAATCATACCAATAGTATTTATACCATTGGAATTGGTGATACGGTGCCCAAGTCGGACGTGGTATTAAATGCATTACTATACAATAAGGTATCGTACCAGGGCAATAAATTCCCAATGATCGTGCAGATCAGACAGAAAGGGTACACTAATCGTACCCTTGGACTAAGCGTTTATAAGAATTCAAATCGGGTATTATCGCGTACGGTTAAGTTGGATCGAGAAAATGAAATTACAGAGGTAAGACTAGAGCTTGAAGCGAAGGACGCTGGATATCAATCGTATAATGTAGTGTTAGAGAACTTGCCGAATGAGTTTAACGTAAGCAACAATCTCAAGAAAGCATATATAGAAGTCATAGACGGGAAAGAGCGGATAGCACTGGTGGCCCCAGCACCACATCCGGACATCAAGGCCATAAGATCAGCCATTGAGAGTAATCAAAATTACACTTTTGATCAATTTGTATTGAGTCTTCCGGATCAGCGCAACAGACTGGCCTCCACCAAAGAGAAATTTGATTTGGTTATACTTCACCAGCTTCCGGATGTGAGAAGGCAAGGGTCTTCTTTCGTTCAGAGGTTCCTTGAGGATAAGTCCTCAATTTTATGGATTTATGGAGGGTTGACGGATGTGAGGCAGTTAAACACCTTGAATAATTTAATGCAGCTTGATCTTATTCGCGGCGAATACGATCAGGTTACCGCTAATTTCAACCAGGCATTTGGTAGTTTTTCACTTTCCGAAGAACTACAGCGCTCTTTTGATGATTTCCCGCCCTTAACGGTACCCTTCGGGAAGATTAATAGTAAAAATGATGCGGCAGTGCTTCTTAATCAGCGTGTAGGATCACTAAACACCCGTAAACCGCTGGTAAGTGTAGTAGATAACGATGGCGTCCGAAGCGGGCTAATTTTAGGGAGTGACATCTGGCGATGGAAGCTAGCCGATTATGCGCGTAATGAGAATAATCTTTTGTTCAATGAATTGATCAGTAAGCTGGTACAATATCTTTCCTCAAAAGAAGATAAGCGAAAATTTAAGGCCTATCCCTTGAAAGGTGAATTCCGTACGGGTGAACCGGTGGTTTTTGAATCAGAGGCTTACAATGAGCTATACGAACGTATTTATGGTAATAAGGTGAATCTGAAGCTCATTTATAATGAAGATGAGGAGTTGAACTATAGTTATGTACCTGTTCAAAGTAATACTAAGTATGTGATCAATGGTCTAAAAGAAGGAGTTTATCGGTACCAAGCCAGCACAGTGCTGGATGAGGAAAAGGTTACAGTGCGTGGAGAGTTCTTAGTGAGAGAAGTACAGCTGGAAAGGTTAAACCTCACGGCTGACTTTAACCTGTTAAAAGACTTATCCGGAAACTCAGGTGGAAAGTTCTATTTACCTACTGAATTGGATAGGCTTAATGAAGATCTGAGTAAGAAGAAGGCGCAGGCCATCATCTACAGTAATGAGAAATATTTGCCTTTTATCAACTTGCAATGGGTTTTCATCCTCATACTTTTTTTAGTATCCACAGAGTGGTTTGTTCGCAAGTTCAGTGGCTCCTACTAACTCATTTCAATCAGCTGAATTAAGGGCCACTAATCTCAACAGACCTTAATATTGATTTAGAGAGAAAAGCACTATCTTGAAAATCAAGACCATCCGTCATAGGTAAAGCAATGAGTTCTTGTAGTAAACCTTCAGTCCATAATGTAGGTTGGAAGAAGTGGCTTTTATCTAAGTATCCAGATCATATTTTTTACTGATCACAGTCATACGATCTACCTTAATAGCGTGTTTAATTTGCCGCTCGTATTTGACTACCATGTAAATGAACAAGAGTGTAAAACTCATTTTCTGCGGACTGGTGCCCCTTATCATTTTATTACTTCCCAGAAACTGGATACCTCTAGAAGGAATTACTGAAATAGAACAACGGGTAGTCGCTATTTTCTTCTTTGCAGCTATTTTCTGGATTGTAGAACCTATTCCCGTCTACACCACGTCTCTCTTAATTATTTTTCTTGAATTGGTATTACTATCAGAAAAAGGCCTTGTGTTTCTTAGAAATGACACAGTCCCCTTTTACGGCCAGGCAGTAAGCTATAAAGACATTCTACATACTTTCGCCTCTCCTATAATCATTCTTTTCCTAGGTGGTTTCTTCCTAGCCATGGCAGCCACAAAGTACAGGTTGGATCAAAATCTGGCAAGAGTTCTTTTATCTCCCTTTGGAACTCGCCCTAAATTTGTGATGCTCGGACTCATGGCTATTACGGCTGTTTTCTCCATGTTTATGAGCAATACGGCCACTACCGCCATGATGCTATCTATTCTCGCACCGGTTCTTTCCGTTTTTGAGATGAATGACCGGGGTAAAATAGCATTCGCCTTAGCCATTCCCCTGGCAGCTAATGTAGGTGGAATAGGTACACCTATCGGAACGCCGCCTAATGCTGTTGCCCTTAAATATTTAACCGGAGATTCCGTCATCAGTTTCGGTGAATGGATGCTATTTGCAGTACCTTTTGTAATTGTATTATTGTTTATTGGCTGGTTTGTGCTCATGAAAATTTACCCTACCCATACTGCGACCATTAAGCTTGATATCAAAGGTAAGTTTCTGAAAAACTCTAAAGCATATATTGTATATATCACCTTTGCTACTACTATACTGCTGTGGCTAACAGACTTTATACATGGTATGAATTCTTACGTGGTGGCTATGCTTCCTGTGGCCGTATTTTCTGCTACAGGCATAATCAATAAAACTGATTTACAGCGCGTAAGTTGGGATGTACTGTGGCTTGTGTCTGGTGGTATTGCCCTAGGATTGGCGTTAGATAAAAGTGGGTTGGCCAGTAGGGTAATTGCAGCCATTCCTTTTGCAGACTTCTCACCATTATTAATTGTGTTGGCGGTATCATTAGTGGCTGCTTTGATGGCTAATTTTATGAGCAATACAGCTACCGCTAACTTACTGTTACCCTTGGTAGCTGTACTAGGAACTTCAATATCTTCTATAAATGCGTATGGAGGTTCTCAAATGATAATTGTAGCGACTACCATAGCCTGTTCTATGGGAATGGCACTACCTATAAGCACGCCACCTAATGCACTGGCTTTTGGTACCGGTTTATTTGAAACGAAGCAAATGGCAAAACCGGGCATTATCATGGCCATTATTGGATTAGGCCTTAGCTATGGACTTTTGTTTATTTTACAAATGACTGGATTTTACCAATGAGCTTTTATAGAGAAGGTAATAGTCATGAGTATATCGTTCGTACCTATTTTTCTGACGAGGGAAAGCGAATAATATTGAGGCCTGGCAAAATACTTTTGAAGCAATATGAACTAAATGATCGCCTTTTTTACGTGTCCAAAGGGAAGATATGTGGTTATCTCCCGGATAAGGAACTTGAAGAGCCTGTTTTTGAGGCACATGCTGATTCTTTTGTGGGTGTTTACAGCTATTTTTCTCAAGACCGAAAGAGCTATTCTCAGGTGGTGGCGGTAGAAGAGTCTGAAGTATTCTATTACAAGGATAATCCGTTTGACCTATCACCACAAGATGCTGAAGAATTGTTGACTTTTTTGTTCAATGTGGTGGTTCGTGAGTTAAGACACCGCCAGCATTTTGCCGGAGAAATGGCGCACGAGCGTGAGAAATCATTGCAAAAGCTTATTCAAGTAGAAAAAATGGTAATGCTAGGACAGATGGCAGCAGGTATCGCCCATGAGCTGAATAATTCTATCGGGTCTTTAGCGAGCAATTTGAACCAAGTGGAAGAGAGGATCATAGAAAACCTTGAGGCCGCACAGGATCAAAGTTTGATCTCTTACTTTAAGAAAGGTCTTACACAGGGTCAGAAGATGACCAGTTCGGAGGCTCGATCAGCCAGAAAAGAGTTAAAAGAGTTAAAATTTATCGACAAATTAACGGCCAAAGTACTCGCGCGTGCTGGAATAACCGCCGCACAAATTAAAAAGGCTGGAATTAAAAATTCCAATGCGGCAAAGCGAATAGCTTCATTTTGGGAGCTCGGCTATCTACTCCACGATATGCACACCGCCACGAAACACTCAGAACACGTCATAAAATCAGTTAAAACGGTAGGTGTAGCCAATCAGAAATGGACCTCAGATACAGACATCAACAAAACCTTGCGTGAGGCTTTGGCTATATTAAGAAGTATGACGCGGGGTGTAGAGGTGGAGCAAGACCTGGATCAGCACTTACCGCTAACCGAAGCGTGCTCTGGAGAATTAGTACAGGTATGGATCAATTTGGTGAAAAATGCTGTAGAGAGCCTCATAAATAGCCAGACCGGAAATCCGAAGATCATCCTGAAAACATACCATAAACAAGGCTTCATTAGGGTAAGTATTATTGATAACGGCCCAGGTATTCCCCAAGAATTAAGTGAGAAGATCTTCCAGCCTAATTTCACTACAAAAGTAGGAGGACTCTCTTTCGGGCTTGGTTTGGGTCTGACCATAACCAAACGCATCATTAGTGAGCACAATGGTAAGATCAACCTGAAAAGTAGGTTAGGCCATACCCAGTTTGATATACTTATTCCCATTATTTCAAATTAGAATTGATATGGATCAGTTGAATATAATTTGTGTAGATGATCAGCCAGAGGTGCTGAATGCACTTGAGCAAGACCTTTCTGAGTTTGATGAAAAGCTGAATGTGGAAGTATGTGATTCCGGGAAAGAAGCAGTAGACCTGATCGATGAAATAGATAGTAAAGGAGATTTTGTAGCCGTAGTAATATCCGACCAGGTTATGCCTGGCATGAGTGGCGTTGAACTATTGAAAGAGGTAGAAAACGATATTCGATTGGCGCAGACAAAGAAGGTACTGCTCACGGGTCAGGCTACACATCAGGATACTATTGAAGCTATTAATCTAGGAGGTATCGATAATTATATTGCTAAACCTTGGGATAAGCAGAACCTGATAAACGTAATCAAAACGCTTTTGACAGAGTTTGTGATGAAAAAGGGCATTAACTATTCAGATTTTCAGGAGTTACTCGATCAAAAACTCTTATATGAAATCTTGAGAAAAGGAACCTAATGCCATGAATTATAACTAATTTCATAGTTATGAGAAGTGGTATGGCTTTTTTATTTATGCTTACGCTCTTTACATCTTGCATGGATCACTATGAGCTTGGTGAAAAGTACTTTGAAGAAGAGAATTATGAAAAAGCCGAATTTCACTTTGAAAAAGCCTCTAAAATTGACCGTGGAAATTGGAAGATTCTCTATAACCTTGCTCGCTCAAAAGAAGAAGTGGGTAAGTATGATCAAGCCATAGACTTGTACTCTCAGAGTCTTACTATTAATAAAACAGTAGCTGGCCATTTGGGTAGAGCACGCTGTTATCAGCAGGATGATTACTACCTGGAAGGTGCCATCATAGATTATTCTGAGGCCATTAGGCTTCGCAGAAAAGGTAATTTTGACGCTTTCTACGGCAGAGGTAGAGTTTACATGAAAGATGGAAACTACTATAAAGCACTGGCAGATATAAATCAGGCGATCAAAATAAGGCCTGAACACATTAATGCTTATTACCATAGAGCGATAATCAGATCCCAAATTCGCGATAACCGAGGTGCTTTAAGTGATATGAATTATGTGATCCGTAAAAGAGAGGACTTTAGACAAGCTCATTTTAACCGAGGCATTATCTATCAGCGACTTGGAGCTTTTGCTAAGGCGGTAAATGATTTTAATGTGGCAATCCGTTTAGGAACTCGTCATGGTGATATCTACGTGCGTAGAGGCAAAAGCTTTCTCGAACTTGGGAATACTATGAAGGCCTGCAAAGATTTTAAGGTAGCCGAAAAATTAAGTTCCAGGCTCCAAGGAAAGCTTCTAAAAAAATATTGTTCGTAAAAATAGAATCTTTCAGAATGGTCCGTCTGGCGAAATTTAAGAAGGCTTGGCATAAAAAGGGCACCCTTGATTATTATAACACCTTGATATTTAGACAGTTATTGTAATAAATGGAAGGAATAAACCCCGAAATGGGCTGATAATAGCTTTTTTCGGGGTTTTTGATTTGTTAAATTGAAGTGCGACCAACAATTAACA
>JBCCSU010000084.1:0-16838 GCA_039199635.1 Bacteroidota bacterium
AAAACGATTAGAGTTCTCCTGGCAGATGATCATCAAATAGTGATAGAAGGACTCAGGCTTATTCTCAGTGCGCAATCAGACATGGAGGTAATAGGTGACTGTGCAAATGGCACGGAAGTATTGGGATTTTTAGAACATCAACCCGCTGATGTTCTGGTGCTCGATATCAACATGCCCAAAATGGATGGAATAAGCTGTGCAAAGAAAGTAAAAGCTAAATTTCCAAAGACGAAGATCATAATCTTGACGATGTACGCTCAGAAATCGTTTATTGAAGAGGTCATTAAAATTGGTATTGACGGCTGTCTTTTAAAAAATAACACCGGTAAAGAGTTGGCTGATGCTATTCGAAGAGTGCAGTCAGGAAAATCTTATTATGATCGAATCCAGTCTTTTAGTTCTAATGAGAATAAGATCAAAGATTATCAGCTTAGTGAACGTGAAGTAGACATTATAAAGTGTTTGGCCGATGGACTTTCGAGCAGCCAGATGGCCGATAAATTGTTTATTTCTATCCACACGGTACGAACCCATCGAAAGAATATTCTCAGAAAGCTGGATCTACACAATAGCCCGGAGCTTATTCAATATGCCATTAATCATGGTATACTGTAGGTAGCCACAGCTGTACATATTTGCCTTTCGGATCATACCTTTGCGACTGATTTTCAATATTGAATTGCCGCCCTTTTTGTGGATCATTTCCAACACCTGCGATGTAGGCCCAGTTTAACCAATTGCTGCTTGGATCGTAATCGATCAATCTGTTTTCAAACCACATGGCTCCCCAGGTCCAATTCACTCCGAGGTCATGAATCAGATAGCTGGCTACATTCTGCCTGCCCCGGTTCGACATAAAACCGGTTTCATTTAGCTCAGTCATATTGGCATCAACGAAAAGCTCTCCTGTAGAACCTCGCTTCCAGCGTTCGAACGTTTGTGAATCGTCTTTCATATGGACGGATTCACCCGTTATACCGGTGGTAAAGAAGATGGATTTACCGTGCTTTTTGGTCATGAACTTGAAGAAATCGCGCCAGAGAAGTTCAAAAAACAGCCAATAGGTGGAGCTATTCTTAATACGCTCTTTCTCATAACGCTTTATTTCAAAATAGATGCACTTTGGAGAGATGCATCCTAAAGCGAGCCATGGTGAAAACTTAGACGAATAATTTTTACCGATTAACTCGTTGCGCGTGTATTTATAGCTTTTCAGTAAGTCATCTTCCCAAAAATAGCTGTGAAGCCTTTCCCAGGCGGCGGATTCTCCTCCTTTAAAATCGAGTACACTTTTCTTACTTCTAGCCTGCGTTTCTATTCTTAAATCATCTAAGCTAGGTATTTTACCAGGATCAATTTCTTCTTGATAATTAATCTGCTGAGGTGCTGGATATTCATCATGCACCTGCACCGTTTTTTCTGATTCTTTTCTAAATCGAGTGAAGACATCCGGAACCTGTTTCACTGGCCATGGCACATCATCTTCATGGAATAGGGTACTTTGCCAGAAACCATTCAATAAGATGCCCTTACCTAATACCTTTTGTTCTAGATGCTGAATGTCTTTCAGCTCTTCATGGGCCACTTCTTTGCTGTAATGAATGATATCAACTTTTAACTCTTCTGCCAGCGAGGAAAGTATTTCAGCGGGATTGCCAATTCTCATGATCAGATCCGCTCCCAGTAGTTGTAAACTCTTCTTTAAGTCAGCCAGAGATTCTAGTAAAAATTGTAGTCTTAGGCTTCCCGCTCGCTGAAAATCCAATTCAGTACTCGTTAAGAGCCGCTCATCTAAAATATAAACAGGTAAAACCTGGTTACCATCACTACATGCTCTGAAGAGCGTTTCATTATCCCTAATCCGCAAATCATTGCGAAACCATACCATAACCTTTTTCATGATTTAATAACCTGAAAAAGCATAAAAAGTTGAATGAATTCAGCTTCCCCAGGCTGTAATTATCACCTTTCTTGATCCACCGTAATCGCGATGCTCGCACAGATAGATCCCTTGCCAAATGCCAACATTAAGGCGACCATTGGTGATTGGCAAAGTCACGGAAGAGCCCATTAACGATGCTTTAATATGTGCCGGCATATCGTCAGCGCCTTCAAGGGTATGTCGGTAATACGATTGGTTTTCCGGTACCATTTCATTCATATGGCTTTCAAAGTCTTGCCGAACTGTAGGGTCAGCATTCTCATTTACGGTGAGGCTTGCTGAGGTATGCTTAATGAAGACCTGCAACTGACCGATTTGAATATTTTTAATTTCAGGAAGGGCTTCAAGAACAGTATTGGTGATCAGGTGAAAACCTCTTCTATAAGCCTTTAATTCAATTTCTTTTTGAAAGAACTGCATAGCTTAATTTTCTACTCTTTCAAAGGCACCCAAATCAGGTAAATTATCCCTTTCTGTACCCTCAAGATCTAGGAGAATACCTAAATCTACTCCCCTATCCTTCGCGGGACTTAAAGTATCCAAAGCGTATACATAATCCCTGGGGTCAAAGAACCTGGGGTCTTCATTCAGAAAATTGCTTCCTGTTAAGGAGAGTTGTGTCCGAATTAAATTGTTTTCAAGCATTATCGAATTAGTCACTTCGCCACTTTCGCTAAGCAGAAGCTCGTCCCTTAGGTTTCCCCAAATGATCGAATTGGTCATTTCCACGTTGAGTTCTGAAACCAGCAACGTATTCCCAGGCAAAACCAAATTATCCGAAAAAACGACTGCTGCATCTTCCCGAAAGAAATCAAATGAGAAACTAGCCAATGTACAATGCTCGTATTTGTAATTCCCTCCGGCATAGTTACCCAGTGCATTTACAGCGCAGTTATTGATCAACACATTGGTTGCTTCCAGGTCCGAAGTGATGGCGATGATACCGAATCCGGGCTGTACAAAATCCCCACCAATAGGCAGCTCAGTATTCCCTCCGATATTTTCTATCCTTGTATTGCGAACGATAAGGTCTGCTTCCGAATCCTCATCAGGCGTACCCAGGTATAAGCCAACTTCAGCATTTCTGATTTCAGCGTGATTAATGCTGTTATCTCGACTGCCAGGCAGAAAAATAATACCTCCCCACTGCCCCGGAGCATTTCTAAAATCCTCGTCCAAGCGGTCATTGCTAAATAAAACTTTGTCTTTTGCAGAACCCTGGACATCAATAGAACCTCTTATAAAAATGAAAGAGCTATTATGAGAAAATATCTGCGCGCCAGGATCAATAGTTAGATTACACAGTGTATCAACGAGAATAGAATTGTATATAACATAGGGCTTATCGGCCGTAAACCGCGTATTGCAGGCCAATACTGAATCTCTCAGAAAATTGGCATCCTGACCCCAGGAAACTAGCTTAACATCCTGTTGATTTCCATTGGTATTAAAATTAACCTGATCTTCCACTACAAAGGGAAGGCTTGCATCTTGAGGGTCAATACTTACTTCCACCAAAACCAGTATGCTGTCTCCACCTAAAATTCGCGTATCGGCAAAAGAGCTGCCTGGCCGCCCGTTCACAAAAAGAGTGTAAGCAGAATTATTGCCACCGTTAAGGCTGATCTCACTTACTCGTACTGCATTGTCGTTATCATTGTACACCCGAAAACGCTTCGTTACGTTCCTTATCTCGGTAGAGATTTGAGTGAAAACGGTGTCAAAGAAGACAGTGTCTGTGGAAAAGCGTAGAAAAGCATCGCTTTCAAATGTTATGCTTTCTTCCTGAGGCTTGCAGGCTGCAAGAAATCCTAGAAAGAGCACAAAACCAATGCAGACACCTCTTAACATAGTTGGTTAACGCCAAAATCAGCGTTTTTATTCCATTGCGTCCTCGTTCATTTTTTCTGCATATTCCGCAATTCTGAGTTGTTCGATGAACTCACTTATTTCACCGTCCATTACTTGGGGTAAGTTATGCTGGCTGTAATTAATACGATGATCGGTTACCCGGCTTTGCGGATAGTTATAGGTGCGTATTTTATCAGACCGATCACCACTTCCCACCATAGACCTTCGCTGAGCACCCACGGCTTCGTTGTGTTTTGCTAATTCAATTTCATAAATTCTTGAGCGCAACACTTTTAGGGCTTTATCAAAGTTCTTGAGCTGCGATTTTTGATCTTGACAGGACACCACAATCCCCGTAGGAATATGAGTAAGCCGAACAGCGGAATAGGTTGTGTTTACAGACTGCCCGCCTGGCCCAGAAGAACAGAAGGTATCTTTCCGTACGTCATTCATATCGATATCTACCTCTACATCATCCATTTCGGGCAATACTGCTACCGTAGCGGCTGAGGTGTGTACCCTACCCTGCGTCTCGGTTTGCGGAACTCTTTGCACCCGATGAACGCCGGATTCAAATTTCAGTGTGCCGTAAGGTTCGTTTCCTGTTACAGTGCTTACTATTTCCTTGTATCCGCCGCTGGTGCCATCGGTAAGGTCAAGTACGGTGAGTTTCAATTCGTTTTTCTCACAGAAGCGCTGGTACATTCGAAAAAGGTCGCCAGCGAATATAGCTGCCTCATCACCTCCTGTGCCGGCACGAATTTCCAGTATAGCTTCTTTATGATCGTTGGGATCTTTAGGAATAAGTAGTTGCTTTAAATCCGCTTCTATCTTTTCTTTTTGTGGCTCAAGTTCATCTAATTCCATCTTCGCCATATCACGAAATTCCTCATCCTTTTCGGTTTTTAGAACCTCCTTGGCGTTATCAATATTCGAGATCACATCTTTGTAGGCATCGTATTTAGCCACGATCTTTTCCAGGTCCTTATACTCTTTGCTGAGCTGAGAATACTTTTTCATATCCGACATAGCGTCCGGCTGAACTATAAGCTGCCCCACCTCTTCAAAGCGATCCTTTAATTCTTGTAATTTTTCAATCATGTACTCAGATTAACAATCACAAATCTAACGAATGCGGAACACTTCATTTGAAATCTTAATAAGCAAACACTAATTGCAATTAGTATTGGGCTTCTCCACGGGACTGGTGACCATTGCAGGTTGGTATTTATTTGTTATTTACTTCTTTAGAAATATGATCACCGAACCTCCAGAAATAGGGACGGACTCCAACTTCTTTTACCAATTGCCAATCTGATCTTATAACTTTGTCTTATGAAGGTTTGGTCAAAAATAGTAATGGTATTAATCATCAAAGTAGTAGTAGGCTGTAATGCCTCTTTAAGTGATGATCAGCGAAAGGCGTTTCGTGAAGAGATGGAGGATCGTGAGATTAAAAAAGTAAATGAAAATGAGATTTTTAGAAAGGCACTTGAAATAGGGCGTGATGTTTCCGGTAAAAGTGAGGTTGACCAAGACCTCCGTTTGTTCACAGCTTCATTAAGTGATTCTCTCGCCTTAAATGATATCGAACGAAAAGTGTTAATGGCTTATATCTACGCTCCTGATCCTACTCAGGTAGAAGATAATATTCAAAAGGAAGGGCTAGATAGCTTAATCTATTCCAAGTATATTTTAGATGAAGATAGTGTAGGTCGGGTTCTATTCGTGAAAATGGCCAGAGCAAAAGCAGTTAAAGCACTTTAATTTTAACTTTCTTGGTTGACTAATAACCGTACAGGTCTTGCGGTGTTCTTAGTTTATACGAATCCATTTGAAACCTGTTTATGAAAGAAAATGGCCAATTTCGATTCACTTACTTTACTGATAAGTATGAGACTACCACTGATTTCTATCAGAACAAACTCGGTTTTGAATTAGAACATTCTTGGGACAGAAGCACTAATGATAAAGGGGCAGTTTTCAGAGCAGCGAGGGGTCTCATAGAGGTATTATTATTTCCTGATGATGAACATAAGGTTACGGGGCTGGATTATAGAAATCCACAAGGAGTATTTATGTGTATCGAGGTATGGAATGTGGATCAATTGTTTGAGCAATTCAAGTCAAAAGCAGTTCCTTTTAAGCAGGAAATAACAGATCAGTCCTGGGGGCACAGGAGTTTTTCAATCGTAGAGCCTAATGGTTTAATTTTGTTTTTCTTTGAAGAGCAGTTTTAATGCTTGAAACACTGAGAAATCTATCGTCATGGAATATGTGTTCTCATGACCGGCAACTTTTAGCGGCTTAGCTTAGCGGGACTGGCTGTTGGGGAGTATACTTTCACTGATAACCTGATGTATTCTTTTTCTGTTCTATCTTCACGTATTGCGAATAAAACCTTAAACGGAAAAGAGCATGAGTGAGCAAGCCGAAGTGATAATAATTGGTGGTGGCATAGCCGGACTGACCTGTGCCATTGAACTTGAAAGGGCAGGTATTCAACCCCTCATCCTCGAAGCGACAGACCGGGTGGGCGGTAGAGTAAAAACAGACCAAAAGGAGGGCTTTCTTCTAGATCACGGATTTCAGGTTTTGCTTACAGCCTATCCCGAAGCCCAACACTATCTTGATTACGAAAAACTTAACTTAAAGACATTTGACCCCGGGGCAGTCATTTACGAAGAGAATCGTAAATACGATATTTCGGATCCGCTAAGGAACCCTGGTTCTTTATTTTCTATGGCGTTCTCTCCGGTCGGAGGCCTTGGAGATAAACTCAAAATGGCCAAATTAACTACCGGTCTTAAAAAGCAGAAAATCGAAGACATATTCAGGAAGCCTGAAGACACTACGTTAAATCATTTAAAGCATTATGGTTTTTCTGAGCAAATCATAACCAATTTCTTCAAGCCCTTCTTCGGTGGTATCTATTTAGAAAATGATCTGAGCACTTCCAGTCGTATGTTTGAATTTGTTTTCAAGATGTTTTCTGAAGGTAGTGCCGCTATTCCTGCCAAAGGCATTGAGGAAATTCCAAAGCAGCTCCTCGGTCAGCTGAAACGCACGGATATCCATTATAAGACGAAAGTGAAGCAAGTGGGCAGCGAAATCATTTTAGAAAATGGCGAAAAACTAAAGCCAAAGAAAACAGTTATAGCCACCTCACCTGAAGCTATTATGAACGGGTTCAGTGAAGAACCAAAATATCAATCCGTTTTGAATTTATACTTCTCCTGTCCTAAACCAGTACTTAATAAACCCTTGATCGGTTTGGTTACGGATGGAAGTCAATTGATCAATAATTTTTGTGATCTTACTTCAGTGTCACCGGCATATAGTACCACAGGGGAAAGGTTGATTTCTGTATCGGTAAATGACGATAGTCATTTGGATGTCCAAGATGCTGTTATTCAAGAGCTGGCTCAACTAACTGGCCACAATACCACGGATTTTAAATACCTGAAATCTTATCATATTCCAAAGGCACTCCCTGTAAATCAGGATCTTAAGTACGATATAGCAACTACTGAGGTAAAGCTGCATGACGATATATTTCTGGCAGGCGATTACTTGCTAAATGCTTCATTGAATGCAGCTATGCTTTCAGGGAGAAGAGCTGCTGAGGCAGTTTCTCATTCTCTTAGCGGGTCTTTATTCTAACGATTAGTCTCCTACCAATTGGGATGGTCTGCCTATTCCCAATACAATTTTCATAAGTTTGAGACACAATCAACTTTTAATTCAATTAGAGTAGCAGTTTTAGGCGGTGGCGCGGCAGGTTTCTTTGCCGGCCTTTCTTGTAAGCATCATCACCCGGATGCTGAAGTGGTGATTTACGAAAAATCCTCCAGGTTATTGGCCAAGGTTAAGGTTTCAGGAGGAGGCCGTTGTAACGTTACACATCATTGCTTACAGACATCGGTGTTATCGAAGCACTACCCTCGCGGTGAGCGATTTTTAAAGAAAGCATTTGCTCAATTCTCCGTACCTGATACTATTGAATGGTTTGAGTCCAGAGGTGTAAAACTCAAAACCGAGCCAGATAACCGAATGTTTCCTATTTCTAACGATTCACAGACGATAGTCGATTGCTTGGTGAGAGAGGTGGAGAAACTTGGCGTTTCTGTTTTTACACGATCTGGCATAAAATCTTTTCAGGCCTGTGGAGAAGGGTTTGAGTTAGTAGTTGACGGAGGCTCGACTGTTTTCTATGATAAAGTAGTGGTTTGTACCGGTGGGAGCCCAAAGCTTAGTGGGTTTGACTGGTTGAAGCCGCTAGGTCACACTATTCAATCTCCAGTTCCTTCATTGTTTACCTTCAATATGCCCAATGAGCCTATTAGAAAATTGATGGGCCTCAGCGTGGAACATGTACAGGTAAGAGTTCAAGGTACCAAGCTCCAGTATGCAGGACCTCTTTTAGTAACGCACTGGGGCATGAGCGGTCCGGCCGTACTCAAGCTATCTGCCTGGGGCGCTCGTTACCTCAATGAGCTCAACTATCAATTCAATATCCAGGTGAACTGGACGGGGCGAATAAAGGAAGAAGAATTACGCGCTCTGCTGAATGAACATATAGAAGAAAACCGAAAGGCAAAGGTTTTAAATAGAAGAGTTTTGGGATTGCCAATGCGCCTTTGGGAGTTTTTACTGATTAAGATTGGTCTACGTGAAGGTATCACATGGGGAGAAATGGGCAATAAAAGCTTCAACCGTTTAGTCAATGTTTTAAGCAATGATGTGTACGCCGTACAAGGAAAAACCACTTTTAAAGAAGAATTTGTCACTTGCGGTGGAGTGGATTTAGCAGAGATCAATCCAAAATCGATGGAGAGCAAACTTATTCCTGGGTTATACTTTGCAGGAGAGGTGCTGGATATTGACGGCATAACAGGAGGATTCAATTTTCAGGCGGCCTGGACTACGGGTTATATAGCCGGAAGCCTAGTTTGAAGTCTTCTGAATCATTGGAATAATTAAATTTTGATCTACAGGAAATTAGCTACCTATTTCAACGGCTTCTGTCATGTCAATTACAGCTTTTGAAATGCCCTCTACGTCAAAATTACATTCCGCATGTAATTGTTTTTGCTCCCCATGTTCAACGATCTCGTCAGGAATTCCGAGGCGTTTTACTTGTGCCATATAACCATGCTCAGCCATAAATTCTAATATAGCACTTCCAAAACCTCCCATGATGCAGCCATCTTCCACAGTGACTACTTTAGAATAGTTGGACAATACCTCATGAAGCATCTCTTCATCAAGCGGCTTCACAAAACGCATATCGTAATGTGCAGGATGGAGACCTTCTTTCTTTAATTGCTCACAAGCCTCAACCGCGTAGTTTCCGATGTGACCGATGGTGAGAATAGCTACCTCCTCGCCACTTTTTATTTTACGCCCTTTGCCAATCTCCATTTTTTCGAAAGGCGTTTTCCAATCGGGCATTACACCTTGACCGCGCGGATAGCGTATAGTGAAAGCTTTCCCCTCACGAGGTAGCTGCGAAGTATACATCATATTTCTCAACTCCCGCTCATTCATAGGAGCAGCTACGATCATATTGGGGATGCATCGCATATAAGCTAAATCGTACGCACCGTGGTGAGTAGGTCCGTCGGCTCCGGCAAACCCTGCACGGTCCAAACAAAATACCACCGGGAGATCTTGTATGCACACATCATGGATTACCTGATCGTAGGCACGCTGCATGAACGTACTGTAGATATTACAAAAGGGAACCATGCCCTGAGTAGCCAAACCCGCAGAAAACGTTACCGCATGTTGCTCAGCAATACCCACATCAATAGCCCGATCCGGCATAGCTTTCATCATAATGTTCATGGATGAACCCGAAGGCATAGCCGGGGTAATGCCCATGATCTTATCATTTTTTTCTGCTAGTTCTACGATAGTGTGACCAAAAACATCCTGATATTTTGGTGGTTGGGGAGTATCATGCGTCTTTTTGTGGATTTGTCCGGTTAGTTTGTCGAATTTGCCCGGGGCGTGCCAGGTGGTTTTATTTCCATTTTCAGATGGCCCATATCCCTTGCCTTTTACCGTGACACAATGCAATATTTTTGGCCCTGGAATGTCTTTCAAGTCATTTAACACATGAACCAGATGATCAACATCATGCCCATCCACAGGCCCGAAGTAGCGCAGGTTCAATGACTCAAACATATTGCTTTGACTCAACAGCATCGATTTGATGCTGTGCTCCACTTTTGATATTACCTCACGTGCATTAGGTCCAAACTTGCTTACCTTTCCTAATACCTTCCATACTTCATCTTTCACTTTATTGTATGTATGAGAAGTAGTGATGTCTGTTAAATAATCCTTGAGCGCTCCTACATTTGGATCAATAGACATACAATTGTCATTAAGCACAATCAAAACATTACTATTAGAGACACCAGCATGGTTCATGCCTTCAAAAGCAAGGCCACCCGTCATGGCTCCGTCTCCTATAACGGCAATATGATGTTTATCTTTTTCTCCTTTGTATTTTGAGGCTACGGCCATACCAACAGCGGCGGATATAGAAGTGGAGGAGTGACCTACCCCAAAGGTGTCGTACTCACTTTCTTTTCTTTTCGGAAATCCGGAAAGCCCTTGATATAATCTATTGGTATGAAAATCGTCTCGTCTCCCGGTTAAGATCTTGTGCCCATAAGCCTGATGACCTACATCCCATACCAATTGATCTTTGGGAGTATTAAATACATAATGTAGGGCTATCGTAAGCTCAACCACGCCCAGGCTCGCTCCAAAGTGACCACCATAAACAGAGACATTGTCGATAATGAAGTGACGAAGCTCATCTGATAATTTCACTAATTCAGATGGATCTAACTTTTTTAGATCATCGGGCGAATTAATCTTTGAGAGGATAGGACCTGGTTTAATAAGCATTTTGTGCAATGTAATCTGTTGTGAGTTTTAAACAACAATTTAATGTAAGTGTTTTCCTAGGCTTATGCAAACGTTTAAATCAGGAACGAAATTACAGCCTTTTATTGGCTCGCGATTACAGAAATTTTAAATGATCGAGAAACATCGATTACACCATATACCTAGCACCAATGATCAGGAGATCGGGATATTGAATTAATAGGATCTTCAAAGGCTTTCCAAGCTCGTCTAAGTATAATTCAAATAAAATTATTCTTTTTGAAGGCTTTATTGGCAACTAATGAAATGTTCATGTAAAATAGATTAAAACCCAATATATTTGAAGTTACTCAACGGCTTATCTAATCAGAATTGATCCTTAATATTGAGCTTTGAAATAAAACTTCCGTTATTCGAAGGTCCTTTTGACCTTTTGCTCTTTTTCATAGAAAGAGATGAGTTGGATATTCATGACATCCCCATTTCTCAAATAGCCGATGATTTTTTGGATTATTTGCACCGTTTGGAAGAAATGAACATAGAGGTAGCCAGTGAATTCATCTTAGTCGCGGCTACGCTTATGCGTATAAAATCGAAGATGCTACTTCCCAGGCCGCAACTTGATGGAGAGGGCAACGAGATCGATCCACGAGAAGAGCTGGTACGGCACCTCTTGGAATACAAGAAATACAAATCGGTGCTGGCGGAACTACAGGAAATGGAGGCTTCTCAGATAGATCGTGAGAAACGCGGCAATATTGTAAAAGAACTTCGAACGCTTTCTGAAAGTGTAAACCTAGAATCAGAGCTACAAGATGTGGACCTCTACAAGCTGCTGAAAGTGTATCAAAGGGTTTTGGAGAAGTATGAGGTTGAGAAAAACAAACCTACCCATGAGGTGGTGCAGTATCCATACACGATTGAGGGGCAACGAAATTTTTTAATGGATAAACTGGAGGCTAGACCAAAAATCTCATTTCTAGAAGTGATAGAAACCGAGCCTACCAGAATAGCGGTGATTTTTAACTTTCTGGCTATTCTGGAGTTGTTACAGTTAAAACGCATAACTATGCACCTGGGGATGGGTTTTAATAATTTCTGGATCGAAAAATTGGAAGAGGTGCCGGTAGAGTAAATGAACCTCAACACCCAGAAAATCCTTCGTACGCTTAATCCTAATAAGGTATGGCTGCCTGTAATCATAAGCCTTGGCTTTGTAGCTTTTATGGTGTTGAGCGATGATGAGTTTACGGCTCAAAAGCTGAACTTAGTTTTCCAGGCCAGGTACCTACCTATTTTAGGAGCTTTTGGCGTACTCCTATTGAAAGAGGCTGCCTACATCTACCGCATTAGAATCCTCACGAATAAGAACCTCAGCTGGACGAGTAGCGTGTCTGTCATTATACTCTGGGACTTTGCGTCCGCCGTCACGCCCTCCGTAGTTGGGGGTACAGCGGTAGCTGTTTTTATTCTTTTGAAGGAGAAGATAAACCTGGGAAAATCACTGGCTTATGTGACATTAACAGCCATTTTAGATAACCTTTTTTTCGTGTTTGTGGCTCCATTGGTAGTGTTGATCATTGGAGTAGATGTTTTTCCGGATTCGGTCAGTAGTGTTCGTGGGATTTTTATTACAAGTTATAGCCTCATTGCCATCTACACGCTCATCATGGCATTAGCTTTATTTTGGAAACCCAGACTTTTTAAATGGTTTTTGATCAAGATCACATCCATGCGGTTCTTACGAAGATGGAGGTATGATGCTTATCAACACGGTAACGAGATTGTATGGGCTGCTTCGTTAATCAAAGGGAAGAGAAAGAGATACTGGGGGCAAATCATTCTAGCTACTATTGCCGCTTGGGTGTGTCGTTATTTGATACTGAACTTCCTTATTGCTGCCTACAATGCTGATCTTTCTGTACTAGATCACCTTTTTATTCTTTCCAAGCATTTGGTTTTATGGATTGTCATGCTGCTCTCACCCACTCCGGGAAGTAGTGGTACAGCAGAGCACTTTTTCATTCAGTTCTTTACGGAATACCTTAATGATTTTACACTGGGGGTAACGCTTCTTTGGCGTACAATTACTTACTACCCATACCTGATTATCGGCGCTTTAGTTTTACCCGTGTGGATACGCAAAGTGTTTTATAAGAAGAAAATAGACCATAACACACAGTAACGGCTTCTGCCATTGGTCATAGGAACGCTCCATTTTACTGGCCATATCTATCAATTAAAATACTAGGCATATTACCGAAGAATAGACGGTAGAGTTCAAAGAAAGCTCAAAATAATCTTGAGAACTTTGGTGATAGTCACAGTCCCGATTTTAGTTTAACGATCCTCCGGTAAGACGCATTAATTCTATCTTGATCGATTTTACCCTCTTCAACTAATTGCTTTACTATCCTATGAACGGCATCCACTGTTCTTTCTTTACTATTGGGGATGTTATTGGAGAAAATAAGTATGTCTACTCCGGCATTAATGGAATACTCAATAGCTTTCTCCAAGCCATAATATTTTGTGATTGCGTGCATTTGCATATCATCGGAAAATACTACACCTTCAAAATTGAGGCTATCTCTCAACAAGCCCGTAACCATTTGCTTTGATAAGGTGCCCGGAAGCCCAAGACTGTCTAATTTCTTATTGACGATATGGGCGGTCATAACAGCGTGAACCTTTGCACTATCAATGAGTCTTCTGTAAGGCTTCAGCTCTTGCGGTTGCCAATAGTTTGTCACATCTGCGATACCGAGATGAGTATCCGCGTGTGAACTTCCATGTCCCGGAAAATGCTTCAGCACAGGTAAAACGCCAAATTGATCATGGGCATTGATCATGGCTTCGGCAAATAGCACCATACTATCGGCGTTAGCGGAATACGACCTTTCAATCTTATGGATGACGGGATTATCTTTATTGATGGCCAAGTCTACTACGGGAGCAAAGTTGACGTTAAACCCTAAACCTGCCAGCGTGGAGGCATAGATCTCACCATAAAACCGTACAGAATCCAAGCTGGCGGTTTCTCCCAGATATTTAGCGGATACAGTGGGCGGAAAGCTGTACTTCTCTTTCAGCCGATTTACCTTGCCCCCTTCGTGGTCTAGGGCGATAAAAAGAGGTAGCGGTGCTGCTTGCTGTAGCGACCAGGTGAGTTGCTTGAACTTAATGTAAGAGTTTTTAGGGTCAATGTTCTTCTCAAAGAGTACCACACCGCCTACTTTACCCTCTCTTATTTCCTGAAGTGTAGGATCATTATCCAGAATGGCCTGACCCGGATGGCCTACCATGATCATCTGCCCAATTTTTAAATCAAGGCTGTCTATTTCTTTAGGTTGTGAAAAACAAACTGTGGTAACCAAACAGAGAAATAACATGGATAATTTGTACATCATAATCAGTAGTTTTCCCTCACTTGCCACAAAATCTTCTCCATTTTTTTCTTTATGGGATACGACTGGGTAGGGTAATTATTATTCATCAAGCTAAAAATCAGCATTCTACCGGACTTAGTGATCAGATAACCACTTAAAGAATGATTATTACTGAGGGTTCCGGTTTTACCAAAAATGTACGGTACTTCGGCTTTGTAATAGTTTTTCAACGTGCCATTTACACCACCTGTTGCCAATAGAGGAAGCAGGCGTTCCTTACCGTAATCCTTCAGCAGGCGCTCCCACAGCCATACGATAGATCTGGGAGTAAATAGGTTGTATCGGGATAGTCCCGATCCATCTACCCACTGAGGCTCATCAGGCATCTCGTTTAGTAAGGTATTTTTGGAGTACTCTATGGCGATATCTGTGCTTAGTGAATCACTTATAGCACCGGCACACATCAGTAAAAGCTGTTCTGCTATAAAATTATCACTCTCTTGCATCATCACCTTTAGCGCGCTATCGGTGGGTATGCTGTATGTCGTTTTTACTGGATTGGTCATGGTAGCAGAAGAGATCCCTACAGGTTTTTTAAGTGTGTCTGCTAGTAGAGATGCTACTACTTTGGGATCATATCGATAGGGTACTTCTAATTCAAAACTAGGATCACTTGGGGAAGGCTGATAAACCATTTTATTTGAGCCTACTTCACGGATAATTGCTGACTCTCCTTGAATGGAATCACCCAGTAGCATTGCACCTTTAAAAAAAGGTTGATCAATAGACAGATATGGACTGCCTTCTTCTTTTCTTACGATTAGTGCATTTCCGTAAAGGGCCAAAGGCGCTCTCTCTACGGAATAGGAATACAGGTAGTCATCCCATGACCAACCGGGGCCAAAAGGTTTTTCGTGAAAATTGGACGCTGAAAAATAGAGAGGTTTTTCAAAAGCGCTTAAAGTAGTTAGTATATTACTCTGCGGGAGCCACTGATACAGAAGGCTGGGATCACCAGAACCCCAAAAAATGACGGAGTCAGCAGATTCCTGATAGTAAAATGCAGGGAGACGTTCACCTAATAGCGCTAAAGAGGTGTAAAATGTGAATATTTTAGTGTTGGAGGCGGGAGTAAAATATTTATCACCATGATGATCAACAAGCACCTCTTTGCTTTCCGGATCATATAGATAAAAACCGGTATGATGTTGAAATTCCGAACTTAGGGATTCGAGGTCATTAATGGTACTATTATTTTTCGCAGAAATACAACCGGCCAGTATTATACTAGAAAGCAAGGCTAAAGCAATGCGCATCCAAGCAAATTACAAACAATGGTTCAGTTAGAAAAATACCGGTTTGCTAATATTCTACAATGATGGTTTTCATGTCCGGCAATGAGAAAGCCTAAGGTAGTTACGTTCATTTCCACACCGCTGGCCATGCCCTTACGCGAAAGCATTTCGTCACTAAAAGAACTAAAGAGATCTACGGTGGATGCTCTTAGGTTTACGTATTCATTAATGATCCTATACAATTGACGGTGAGATGAATTCGTTTCAGTGGCCCAGCTATTTTCATCGAAGCCGGGAAGCTCGGTTGAATCATTTCTGGCAAATGTCAGCGCGCGATAGCAAAAAACTCGCTCTGCATCCATCATATGGTTGATCACCTCATTTACCGTCCATTTGCCGTCAGCATAGCGATATTGCGCAGAGGTTTCAGGGATGGATTTAAAAAAATCTACCGTAGTATCACCACCATTAATGAGTGCGGGGATTAATGTATCGTAAGGAACAGCGTCAATATAGCGCTGGTAGAACTCCGGTATTGGGCCAACTAAGGATTTTGTCATCGGCGGGAAAAATACCATCTGACGGTATTGCACCATCAGATGGACCATAAAGATTTATGCCGCTTTCCATTTTATGGTACAACCAATTGCCTTGGTCTTTGTAACAGACGGCTTATTACCTTTCATTAGTGCATTTACCGCATCTTCTACGTACTTTTTGTCAGCTGCAGAAGCATCTTTGGTATTGTTATCAATAGCACCAATATAATTGATCACCATATTCCCACCTTCCTTAGTCAACACATACACGTGAGGCGTGTTAGTAGCACCGAATCTTTTAGCTACAGACTGGTCAGCATCATATAGGTAGGCATGCTCGTAACCGTTCTCTTTCGCGTAGCTAACCATTTCATCAAACGTATCACCAGGAGACCTCTTGGGATCATTAGAATTAATAGCTACCACAGGATATCCTTTATCCGCATACATTTCGTTAAGTGCCTTTATTCTTTTCAAATAAGCTTTGGAATAAGGACATGTATTAGAATCAAAAATTACAATAAACCCCTTAGCCTCTTCATGATCGGCCAAGGACATCATTTTTCCATCTACTCCCTTGAGCTTAAAATCTTCTACTTTGTCTCCAACCTCATAGCCATTTTTAACTGGACTTCCTGCAAACGAAAAGATCAAGCCAATAACTGCAATAAGAATACTACTCTTTCTCATATCTCAAAATTTATTTGTTAATCAATAAAATTTCTAATTAAGGTATTAAGTTCGTCTTCGCTGATCTCACTTTCAACAAATTTTCTTTCACCGGTTTCTTCATTAATTAAAAGTGTGGCAGGAATTGCACCTGACCAGCTTTTATCCACTTTATCAATCCACGAATTGTAGTCAATCTCATCTAAGAGGTAAATGTTCGAGGTCATGCCTTTGCGCTCAACAAACT
>JBCCSU010000085.1:0-16822 GCA_039199635.1 Bacteroidota bacterium
TCCACTTACTTTTAAAAGTATTAAGTATGGATAATAATCAGAAGAAAGCGAACGATAGTTCTAAAAGATGGAATGAAAATGCTTTTCAAGTAGGTAACAAAAAACAAAAGCCTCACTTTGGCGAGGCTTTTGCGGTCTGGACGAGACTCGAACTCGCGACCTCCTGCGTGACAGGCAGGCATTCTAACCAACTGAACTACCAGACCATTTAATTAGAGTGTGCAAAGCTATCATGGTGAATTAAATAAGCAAAGAAAAGTCTAAAAATTATTTGACGGTAAATGAACCTTTAAATGAAAGGTATTAGCGCTCACCTAACGTATGTTTGTAACTCAGAAGTAAATTATATTTTTGTACCTTAAATGGTAATAATCAATGATATTAGATTTTGAGAAGCCTATCGCCGAATTGGAGGCTAAACTGAGTGATATGAAGAAGCTTGCGTCAGAGAGTAACGTTAACGTAAATGATGCAGTTTCAGAGTTAGAAAACAAAATTAGTAAGCTGAAAAAGGATACGTTTGAAAATTTAACCCGTTGGCAGCGTGTTCAGCTCTCCAGGCATCCGGACCGCCCCTATACGCTGGATTATATCTATAATATAACTGACGACTTTGTAGAGTTGCACGGTGATCGTTCTGTAAAAGATGATAAGGCCATGGTAGGTGGTTTTGGTAGTATAGATGGAACATCAGTGATGCTGATCGGTCAACAGAAAGGTAGAAATACTAAACAGCGCCAAGAACGCAACTTTGGCATGGCCAACCCGGAAGGTTATCGAAAAGCTCTTCGCTTGATGAAGTTAGCTGAGAAATTCAATAAGCCTATCATTACACTAATAGATACTCCGGGTGCTTTTCCTGGTCTGGAAGCCGAGCAGAGAGGGCAGGGAGAGGCGATCGCGCGAAATCTAAAAGAGATGTTTATGTTAAAAGTTCCGGTGATCTGCATTGTGATAGGAGAGGGAGCCTCTGGTGGAGCACTGGGAATAGCGATAGGAGATCGAGTGCTAATGTTAGAAAATACATGGTATTCCGTGATATCACCTGAATCGTGCTCCTCTATTTTATGGCGTAGCTGGGATTTTAAAGAACAGGCCGCTGAAGCTTTACGACTCACCGCCAATGACATGACTCAATTGAAACTAGTAGACGGCATTGTAAAGGAGCCCATAGGCGGAGCACATACTGACTGGAAGTGGATGACTGACGAACTTAAAAGAGTTATACTCCAAGAAATAAAAGGATTAGCTAAAAAGACAGCCGAGGAGCGAATAGAACAACGAATTGCGAAATTCGCTGATATGGGTGTAGTGGATCAATAACTTTACTCAGGTTAAATTTTTACCTGTACAAACGTATATTCTAATCTATATATAGCGGTCAATGAATCTTAGAGTAATTAATACGGGGTATTTTAAGTTAGACGGAGGTGCTATGTTTGGTGTAGTACCTAAGAGTATCTGGCAGAAAACTAACCCCAGCGATGATAATAACATGTGCTCTTGGGCGATGAGAAGCCTTCTCATGGAGACAGATAACCGCGTAGTATTGATAGATAACGGTATGGGGAGTAAGCAAAGCGAAAAGTTTTTTAGCTACTACTATTTGCATGGTAATGATTCCCTTCATGGTTCCCTGAAAAAAGTGGGTTTAGAGGCAGCGAGCATCACCGATATGTTCTTAACTCATTTGCACTTTGACCATTGTGGAGGAGGTGTGAATAAAGCTGGCCAACAATACAGGTTGACCTTTGAAAATGCCACCTATTGGTCTAACGAAAGCCATTGGAAATGGGCCACGGAACCAAATGATCGTGAGAAAGCCAGTTTTTTACGTGAAAATATTCTGCCGATGCAAGAGAGCGGTCAGCTTGAATTTATTGATTTAGAAGCCGACACTTCTTTCGGTCTGTTTGACATCATAACGGTAGATGGTCATACTGAGAAACAGATGCTTCCGAAAATAAGATTCAAAGAACATACCATTGTGTTTGTAGCCGATCTACTACCCTCAGTCGGTCATATTCCCTTGCCTTATGTTATGGGTTATGATACCAGGCCTCTACTCACTCTTAATGAAAAAAGAGCCTTTTTAAATGAAGCAGCAGATAAAAATTACGTGCTGTTTTTAGAACACGATCCTTTACACGAGTGCTGCACAGTTAAACATACGGATAGAGGAGTGCGATTAGATCAAACGTTTCCTCTTTCTGATATCCTATAAACGAATGAGATTTGGGCTAGTGCTTTCAGGTGGAGGTATCAGAGGAGTTGCCCATTTAGGTCTGTTGAAGGCACTTGAAGAACGTGAGGTTAACATTGATATCATGGCCGGAACAAGTGCCGGCTCCATTATTTCCATGTTGTATTGCTTCGGTTTTTCGGTGGAACGTATTCTAGAGATCATTTTAGATATTAGAACACTTCGATTAGTAAGGCCTGCTATGAGTCTCAAAGGAGTTCTAAATATGAATTCAGTAAAGCAATATTTAACTGAGTTTGTAAAAAAAGATAATTTTTCAGCGCTTCGGTTACCCCTTGTAGTAGCGGCTACCAACCTTCGTAAGGGCGAAACCACCTATTTCAGCAAAGGCTCCGTTATTGATGCAGTCTGTGCCTCGTCATGTATTCCGGTACTCTTTAACCCAGTTAGAATAGACGGTGAATGGTATATTGATGGTGGAATATTGAATAACTTACCTGCAGAGGCCATTCGTTCGCAGTGTGATCTCTTACTTGGCTGTCATTCCAACCCCATAGCACCGGACTTTATTCCGAAGAATGCTAAAGATGTGATGGAGCGGGCGTTGATGCTCGCCATTACCCGAAATGCTTATTTAAGCAGGGAGCTCTGTGACTATACACTCGAACCCAAAGGTTTAGAAAGCTACAAGGTTATGGACTTGAATAAAGCGAAAGAGATTTATAATATTGGGTATGACCAAGCCTCACAATTTTTAGATAATTGTGACCTGATCAACCGATTGGCAACATAATTCAGAGAAACTTTTGATTCGTTGATATTTTACAATCAAGGCAATTATGTCATTTAATCCTGCTATGTCTTGTAAATGTTGATAATAATTAAAATATTAAGGTTGTTTTAAACTAATTTTTTAGACTTTATTATTTATGAAAAAGATTTTTTTAAGTGTAGTGCTTAGTTGTTCTTGTATGGTGGCAGCTAATGCGCAGGTTTCGGGAGGACTGAAAGGTGGATTAAATCTAGCAAATCAAGATTTCGAAGCAGATGGATTCTCTGTTTCGCCTGATGGGAGAACAGCCTTTCATGTTGGTGCTTTTTTAAATGTAATGCTCTCAGACAATGTAGGTTTGCAGCCAGAGGTTCTTTTTTCAGCTCAAGGTTCAACATCTGAATCTCCTTCACCAGGTATCGAGGATTCAGAACGTAATTTTAACTATATTAATATTCCTGTACTGTTAAGATATCAGGTGGTAGAAGTTCTAAGTCTACATGTCGGACCTCAAATTGGGTTCTTATTAAATGCGGAAGTTGACGATCAGGATGTTAAAGATCAAGTTAAAGGTTCCGACTTTAGTTTGGCTTTTGGTGCTCAAATAGATTTACCGGCTGGTTTTGTGGGCGGTGCCCGTTATAGTTTAGGTATCTCGGACATTAATGATACTCCTGACGATTTTGAATTAAAAAATAATAACTTCCAAATTTATATAGGTTTCAAACTTTTTGGAAATTAGGTGTCGAGATCACACTAAACATTACATAAGCCGGTGTAGACATCGGCTTTTTTTGTAATATTGAACGAACTTAAAATATCTAATTATGAAAAAAATAGTACTTGTAGCTACTGTTAGTTTAATAACAAGTGGATTAGTTTTTTCTCAATCCTATGGAATTAAGGGAGGAATTAACTTTGCTGGTATTAAGGTGGATAACGGTAGTGATCCAGATGGTAAGGTTGGAGCACATTTTGGTGGATTTATAAAAAAAGGACTTCAAAACGATTGGTCTTTACAGGGCGAAGCTTTATTCTCATTTCAAGGCTGGGAAGATCAGAATGTAACTTATTTGAATATACCAGTATTGGCTGTTTACAATGTTGATAATAATTTGTCTTTTCATGCGGGTCCTCAATTGGGAATCTTACTCGGTGGAGATAACGATGCTTCTGATTTTCTTAAGACTGCTGACGTTTCAATCGTTTTTGGAGGTGAGTATTATTTTCAATCGAATGTTTATGGAGGTGCTCGATACAATCTAGGAGTTTCTAATATTAATGATTTTAATGAAGGTGCAGATTTGTTTAATAGAGTCTTTCAAATTTATGTAGGGTATAGGGTTAAATAAAATGTATAAAATGAAAAAGATAGTTCTAGTTTTTGTCTTTGCTTTATTCGTAGCTTTTGAATCTAGTGCACAAGCAGGATTTCGTCTCGGGCTGAAAGGTGGGTTAAATTTTGCCAATGTTGATACGAACTTTGATACTGATGCACGAACAGGATTCCATGCAGGAGCTTTCGCTACTATAAAGTTGGCAAAGTTTGCCGTACAGCCCGAAATTATTTTATCGAAGCAAGGGACTAGTTTCGATTTCGATGGATCAGATTTAGAATCGAACTACACCTATGTAAATGTTCCAATCTTGGCGAAACTATATTTAATCGGAGGCTTAAATCTCCAAGCTGGGCCACAATTTGGTTTTTTGGCCTCGGCAAAACAGGATATACTTGATGAAGCAGGTAATATAGAAGATGGCAGAGATGTTAAAGATCAATTAAAAGGAACAGATATAAGTGTAGGTCTAGGTGCAGGTTGGGATTTGCCTTTTGGTTTGACCATTGACGCCAGATATAATTTAGGTTTAAGTGATGTAAGTGACCAAGATGGAGCTGACGACATTAAAAACCAAGTCTTCCAAATATCCGTGGGCTATCGACTCATATCTATCGGTAAGTAATTACTCAACCAGGATGAGATAATAGTTCTTCTTACCTTTTTGCGCTAGAAGATATTTGCCTTGTAAAAGACTAAAGTCAGCGGAGCCGTTAGGATCGCTGACTTTTTGTTTATTGATACTTACCCCGCCGCCTTGGATCATTCTTCTTGCTTCCCCTTTAGATTTAAATACAATGCCGTTGCTCGTCTCGGAGAGTAAGGTAGTTACATCTGTATTATCCAATTCTTTATGTTTAATAGTTGTTTTTGGTACCCCTTCGAAGACTGACAGCAAAGTACGCTCATCAAGTATCTCCAGATCCTCTGTCGTAGATTTCCCAAAAAGTATGTTCGATGCCTTCACTGCAATTTCGTAATCTGACGCTGAGTGAACACGAACTGTGATATCCTTAGCCAATGCGTGCTGTAACTGCCGTTGATGCGGGGCTTCTTGATGCTGAGCCTCTATTTGTTCTATTTCCTGTTGGGAGAACAGAGTAAATATTCTAATGTAATTTGCTGCATCTTCATCAGAGGCGTTTAACCAGTATTGATAAAATTGATAGGGGGAAGTTTTCTCCGGGTCTAACCAAACATTACCTGCTTCTGTCTTACCGAATTTAGTTCCGTCTGCCCTTTTTATTAAAGGTGTAGTAACGGCAAACGCTTCTCCCTGATCTTTTCTTCTGATTAACTCCGTTCCAGTTACAATATTGCCCCATTGATCGGAACCCCCTAATTGAATTTTGCAGTTTTTATTTTTGTAAAGCCAGTAAAAGTCATACCCCTGAACTAGTTGATAACTGAATTCGGTAAACGAAAGACCTGTTTCCAAACGTTTTTTTACCGAATCTTTAGCCATCATATAGTTAACCGTTATATGTTTACCCACATCACGAATAAAATCCAGGAAATTGAAGTTTCTAAACCAGTCATGGTTGTTCACCACTTCAGCTGAATTATGACCACAATCGAAATCCAAAAATTT
The DNA here is from genome assembly GCA_039199635.1 of Bacteroidota bacterium. GTDB lineage: Bacteria > Bacteroidota > Bacteroidia > Cytophagales > Cyclobacteriaceae > Fulvivirga. Next base: position 5,904 of record JBCCSU010000085.1, read on the forward strand.
TCTCAGTTGCTTCTCTACACCACGAAGATTATGGCTAAGGATCTCTTCATTCAATAAATTACGCTCTTCGGATTTACCGGAAGGATCACCCACCATTCCTGTAGCTCCGCCTACCAATGCAATAGGCTTATGACCTGACCTCTGTAAATGAACTAAGGTCATAATTTGAACTAAACTGCCGATATGTAGAGAGTCTGCCGTCGGATCAAAACCAATATAAGCCGATGTGGACTCATTGTTCAGTAGCTCCTGTGTTCCGGGCATTATATCGTGGATCATGCCACGCCATTTTAGCTCTTCTATAAAGTCAGTCATTTTTCTATTTTCAAGGCTGCAAATATAGTGGCTTGTTGGTCAAAAAAAGACCCATGGTTTCCGTTTATTAGATGGTCTAAATTATTATGGGTGAATAGATCCTAGATTCAATTATTCTTTAATTCAAATAAGATTAACATTTAACTTATTATTTCTCGTCAAAAATGCTTGAACTGAAGTCTAGCATTTTCCCTTCATCTAATTCCTAATTCTACTGCGCGCGCCATGCGGTTTATGTCTTGAGATTGGGTAAGTTTACCAAATTTTGAAACTTAAAAGCACCATGAAACAACCCGATGCATTGAACCAAGTAGCAGAATTTCATCAGACTTTTCAGCATCCCGTGCTGGATAAACCTACTATTCCTAACGAAAAGAGATCGGCTTTAAGGGTATCGTTAATTGCCGAAGAGTTACAAGAACTTGAAGATGCTATCAAGGCTAATGACCTTGTTGAAGTAGCGGATGCTTTATGTGATATTCAATATGTACTTTCAGGGGCGATACTTGAATTCGGTATGGCTGATAAGTTTCAAGCGCTTTTTGATGAGGTACAACGATCTAATATGAGTAAAGCATGTAAAACAGAAGCGGAAGCAAAAGATACAGTGAGACACTACAGCGAGATACGGAATACACCATGTTACTTTAAAGAAGTAGATGGGAAGTATTTAGTTTTTAGAACAGAAGATAACAAAACGCTCAAATCAATAAACTATTCACCCGCAGATTTAAGATCAATATTAGAGCAGTAAGTACTCTACATTATAAAATTCCCTTGGGCTATCTCTACGGAATCAGAAATTAGCCCCTCATCCTGAAAAATTTCTTATCTATCGTGAGATTAACAGTAAGGGACTTGTGCTATTTAAGGCTTAGACCAGCCAAATATTTAAGTTCAATTTCAGCCAACTTAGCGGCGAATTGAGCATTTTGCTGGCGTAATTCTGCAGCAATGAGATTGGTTTGTGATTCTCTATACTCTACAGCGTTTGACAGGCCAATCTCATAACGTTCTTTAGCAATGTCATTGTTTTCTTTGGCTACTAATACATTCTGCTCTTCTAATTTGATCAGTTCTAAACTGTTGAGATAACCTAGAAACTGCTGTTTTAGATCGGTTTCTATATCTAATAGCCGCTGCTCATAGGAGTAAGCAGCTATCTCTTTATTGATCCTGTTATTCTGGATTATCCGGTTGATATTAAACCCGTTGAACAGCGTAATAGTAGCATTGAACCCATAAGAAAGGGCTGTAGTCGTACTTTCAAAAGAAAAACCTACAGCATTTAACCTATCATTGTAGTTATAACCGGCAAATACTGAAACTGTAGGTAAGCGATCAGAACTTGAAGCACGTTCCTGAAGAGCAGCTATTTCGGTGGCACGTCTAAATACATCTATTTCTTTGTTGGTTATTTCTATGTTATTCAATAGATCATCTAATACAAGTTCCGAATCAAAAACCAAGTCATACTTAGTTTGGAAGCTTACGGTATCACGAACACCGATTTGCCTCAGTAGCTCTAATTTTTGAAAATCAAGTATTTGGTCCTGATTTATAATATTGGTTTGATCGGTGTTGTAGTCTACTTGAGCTTGTAAGTATTCCAGTTTAGAACCTTTTCCGAGCTCGTATTTATCTTTAGCGATTTTTAATCGCTCTTCCGAAAGATTAAGATTACTGTTTAATAGCTTTAAGCGTTCATTTTCTAAAGAGGCCAGGTAGAAGTTGGTGGATACGTTGTAAATGACAGTTTCTATGGCGAATTCCAGCGGAGAACGAGATTGTAAATTCTGAGATTCCAATAAATCTCTGTTTGCGAACATGCGAGTCCCATCAAATAGAGTCCAGTTTAAATTAGAACCAAAGGTGAGTGATCTATTCACCTCATTGTCGAACTCAAGGGTACCTCTTTCCGACACCTGCTCACCGTTTACTTGAGAATTATTTTGATTTGCATCTAGGGTAAGAATCGGAAGAAACCCTGCGTTCCCAAGGGAATTATTGTTTTCTGCGATCTCTTGGTTGCTTCGCGCTATTTTAATACCGTAATTATATTCTAAAGCTAAGTCAATCGCGCCTTCCAGGGTCATAACTTCCTGACCGTAACCTGCAGAGAAAAGGGTAGTGAAAAGAAGGCTTAATACAATTTTCATATTCTTGCCAGTCTTTTCTGTGTGCTGGTTATGAACGTGTAAACGGCTGGGATCACGAACAAAGTCAAAATGGTGGCAAACAACATGCCTCCAATCACGGCGATACCCATACTTACCCTACTTTCTGCCCCTGCACCCAAAGCCAGTGCTATCGGTAAAATACCAAGTATTGTAGAAAGTGAAGTCATTAGTATAGGTCTGAACCTCGACTTGGCCGCCTCCACAATAGCTTCACTTATAGTCAGGCCCTGAGCTTTGCGCTGATTGGCAAACTCTACGATCAGAATACCGTTTTTTGTAACCAGCCCGATAAGCATGATTATGCCGATCTGACTGAAGATATTCAACGTTTCACCAAAAACATACAACGACAATAAAGTACCTGCCAGAGCCAGAGGTACGGTAAACATGATGATCAAAGGATCCCTAAAGCTTTCGAATTGGGCGGCCAGCACTAAATAGATCAGTACTAGGGCAAAGGCGAAAGCAAAATACAGGTTGCCGGAACTCTGCTTAAATTCTAAAGATGTGCCGGCTAAAGCTGTGCTAAACGAACCATCAAGCACATCCTTAGCTACTTTGTCCATAGTAGCAATACCATCACCTAAGCTGTAGCCCGGTTTCAAGCTGGCGGAAACAGTGGCCGAGGCAAAACGGTTGTAACGATAAAGCTGGGGTGGGGTAGTACGCTCACTTAACCTTACAAGATTATCCATCTGAATGAGCTGTCCATTATCATTTTGTACGTAGATGCTCCTTAAATCTAAAGGGTCGTCACGATCTTCACGTTCTACCTGACCGATGATCTGGTACTGCTTCCCGTCTTTAATGAAATAGCCAAATCGCTGGCCACTTAAAGAAAGCTGTAAGGTCTGAGCTACATTCCGTACGGAAACTCCCAGATCGCGAGCTTTATCCCTATCAATCTCAATACTGATCTCAGGCTTATTGAATTTCAAGTCTACATTTACGAAATCAAAGACACCGGTTTCATTGGCTGCTTTTATGAAATCGGGAATTACGGATTGAAGTTTGTCCAGGTTTGGCGCTTGTAATACATATTGTACGGGTAAGCCGCCTCGTCTATTTCCAATCGTTTGTGGCTCTGATACAAAAGCCCGGGCCCGCGTATTCTTACTCACCTTTGGCTTGATATCTTCTACAATTCCTTTTTGCGTTCGGCTTCTGTCTTGAGCGTCTACCAAATTGACGATAGCAAACCCTGAGTTCACACTGGAAGAGGCTCCAAATCCCGGAGAGGTGATGGTGAGAATAGATTCATTTTCAGGAACTTCTTCTTTGATCAATTGATTGATCTGATCCATGTAAAAGTCCATGTAATCGAAAGTAGCACCCTCAGGGCCGGTGGCATAAATTCTGAAATTACCCCGGTCTTCTACCGGGGCAAGTTCTTGTTGAATGCTATTGTTTAAAATGTAAATGGCACCGGCAGAAATAGCTATGATCACAAAGGCCATCCATCTTACTTTCATAAAGCGAGTGAGCAAGTTGGCGTAAGTATCGTTGAGCCATAGGAAAAAAGGCTCTGTTTTTTCATAGATCCACTGCTTTTTCTTCCTTTTCTTGAGCATACTTGAGCTTAGCATAGGTGTTAGCGTAAGCGCAACAAAACTTGAAATGATAACCGCACTGGCTACGGTTACTCCAAACTCTCGGAACAACCTACCGGTAAGCCCTTCGAGAAATACAATCGGAAAAAAAACGGACGTTAGGGCAACCGTTGTACTTATTACCGCAAAGAAGATCTCTTTGGCTCCTCTTTTACCGGCTTCACGCGGTTCTTCACCGTTTTCAATCTTAGTGTAGATATTTTCCAATACCACGATCGCATCGTCCACTACGAGCCCTATCGCCAGGACTATTCCCAGTAGAGTCAAAACGTTAATTGAAAAGCCAAAGGCATACATCAAAAAGAAAGAGCCTATAAGACTTATGGGGACCGTAATTATGGGAATAAATGTGGTTCGCCAGTCACGTAAAAAAGCGAAGATGATAAGCGCCACTAATCCAAAGGCGATGTAGATGGTCTGCTCCACCTCAGCGATGGATTCTGTGATGTATTCCGTGTTATCAAATGATATTTGAGTCTCAATGTCGTTCGGGAGGTTTTTCCGGATGTTCTCAAGTCGTTTGTAAAATTCTTCTGAGATCTCTAAGTTATTAGTACCTGGTTGGGGCGTAACGACCACTATCACCATGGGAACGCCATTGTTTTTTAATATCGTTCGTTCGTTTTCCGGAAAGAATTCGGCCCTACCGATATCTCTAAAGCGGGTCACTCCATTTGCATCCTCTTTTATGATCAGATCATTGTATTCTTCAGGCGTATTTAGTCGGCCTAACGTACGGACAGAGAGCTCTGTGGAGCTACCTTCGATTCTTCCTGAGGGTAATTCCAGGTTTTGAGCCCCTACTGCATCGAATACATCGAGTGGAGTTATACGATATGCTGCCAGTTTATCGGGATCCATCCACAAACGGATAGAATATCTTTTGCTGCCCCAAATTCTAACTTCACTCACCCCAGGTATAGTCTGAAAATTCTCTTTGAATACGTTGCTGGCCAGTTCGGTCATTTCCAGCAAGTTGCGCTGTTTACTAAAGACCCGAACGCCCATAATAGGTGAGGCATCAGCGTCCGACTTACTTACTACAGGTGGTTCGGCATCGGGGGGTAGGTTACGCACCGCTCGAGACGTTTTATCGCGAACATCATTGGCCGCTGCCTCCAGATCACTGTCCAGATTGAACTCCACACGTATGGTACTGCGTCCATCCCTGGAGGTGGAAATCAGAGATTTTATACCGGCAATGCCATTGATGGATTCTTCCAGCGGTTCTGTGATCTGTGTCTCGATGATCTCCGCATTTGCCCCGGCATAACTTGTAGAAACGGTAATAATAGGCGGGTCAACACTAGGGTACTCACGTACCCCTAAAAAATTAAAGCCTACAATCCCCATGATAATAATGAGCAAGCTCATCACGATGGCCAGCACTGGGCGGTCAATACTTATGCTTGAAAGACTGCTCATTCCGTCTGAATGTTTACGTCCACTTCCATTCCCGGGCGTAATTGTAAAATTCCTGTGGTCAATACTGTGTCAGTATTGGCCAATCCCGAGGTCACCTGAATTTTATCTGCCGTACGTATTCCAGTGGTAATTTGCTTACTCGTCACCTTACCCCCATCTAAAGTATACACCTTTTTTCCATTTAATTCTGGGATAATGGCTTCTGTAGGAATCATAATGGCCTCATTTACCGTAGAAATGGTTAACGTGACTCTGGCAAACTGGCCGGGCAAAAGTAGCTTGTCAGCATTATCACTTAAAGCGCGCACTTTTATTGATCGGGTTTCAGGGTCTACCTGAGGTTCTATGGCATAGATCTTACCCTTGAAAATATCATCAAATGCTTCCACTGAGAAAGTAATGTGGTCCCCTACATTAAGTTCCGAGATATAGCGGCCCGGGATACTAAAATCTACTTTTATAGGGTCAATATTATAGATGGTAGCTATAAGCTCTGACGGACTGATGTAACTTCCTGCACTTATTTCTCTAAGCCCAACAGTTCCACTAAAAGGAGCTCTGATCTTATGCTTTTCTATTTGGACCTTCTTTACCTTAATTTCAGCGACAGAGGTTTGGAGTGTAGTCAATGCAGTTTCATATTCTTCTTTGCTTATCGCTTCCTTGGCCAATAGTTGTTTTTGTCGGTACTCAATATCTTCATTCAGTTTTTTTGAATATTCTAGTATTTCGAGTTCCGCCTTAAACTCATCTGAATTTAGTTCCACCAGTAGCTGCCCTTTATTCACTGGTTGTCCTTCCTTAAAGAGGATTTTTTCTACAACCCCCGAAACTTCGCTTTTGAGCTCAACGGATTCATTGGCGGTAAGAGATCCTGTAATTCTCAGATTATTGTCCAGAGGTTTGGATGTGGCGATTACGGCCAGTACTTCCAATTTACTTTGTTGATCTTGCCCTTCCTGTGAAGTAGGAGCATCCTTCTTACTTAAGTCCAATTTTGGGATGATAATGAACCCCAAGCATATAAGTATTATTATAGCAATAACTGCCTTGGTGCTGTTCTTCATGACTACGCTTATAAAGACAAAACTCATGCTTATTGTTTAAACATGAGTTCCACATTTTATAAAAGGAATGAACAAGGGATAGGGGGTAAACCTATCTTTAATTTCTGTCTAGGCTACGACAACTTCGGTGATCTTATCACCGGCTTTGATTTCATCAATAACCTCTTGGCCTTCTACTACTTTTCCAAAGCAAGTATGATTTCGATCCAGGTGAGCTGTGTTATTCCTACTATGACAGATGAAAAATTGACTGCCTCCAGTATTTCGGCCGGCATGGGCCATAGATAGCACACCACGATCATGATATTGATTTTCTCCATCCAGTTCACAATCTATGGTATATCCCGGACCACCGGCACCGGTTCCATTCGGACATCCGCCCTGTATAACAAAGTCTGGGATCACCCGATGAAAGGTTAAGCCATTGTAAAACCCACTTTCCGCCAGCTTAACAAAATTATCCACTGTATTAGGAGCATCCTTCTCATAAAACTCCACTTTCATGGTTCCTTTTTCAGTAACTATCTCTGCAGTTTTCATTCAATTAAATTTTTTGCAAACCTATTAAAATTATTGAATCATTGCACACCACATAAAAATTATCGTTATGCTCAGTCCAACTACCAAAATGAAGCTGATTAATTGGTGGCCCCCTATGTTGGGAACCGGTATTACTTTGCGAAAAGTATCGAAAGATATGAGGCGGTTTGAAGTGGATATGAAGCTTAGATGGTATAACCGAAACCTCGTTGGAATACACTATGGGGGATCGCTCTACTCCATGTGTGATCCGTGGTATATGTTTATCCTAACGGCAAATCTCGGCCGTGGATATGTGGTATTAGATAAGGCGGCTAATATCAGGTATTTAAAGCCGGGAAAGGGAACGTTGAAATGTGTTTTTGAAGTACCAGACCAGAAAATTAATGAGATTAAAGAGGAGATAGACAACGTAGGAAAGAAAGATTACACCTTTTTATGTGAAGTAAAAAATGAAGATGGAGAGGTAGTTTGCGAAGTTGATAAAGTTGTCTATGTACGAAAGAAGGACTTTGATTGGGACACTCTACAGCAAAATTCTACTCCTAATGTAGTCTAACCACTTTTCTGATTTAAAAAAACGAGCCTTTTCATTGTGATTATCTGTAATTCTAATAGTCTAAACGCTCATGACCAACCTCCTAAATCAGCAAACTTAAAAGTTAAGAGTAAGTTGTAATGCCGTAGGTTGCTTCTCTTCTTTTTCCTCTAACTCATGATTCAAATTAGAGATGGACAGCCCAAGCAATCTGATTCCTTTGATTAAAGGTACTTCTTTGATTACGTCAGAAATTAAGGTAGTTATATGATCTTCATTTTCGATCCAATATTCTACAGTTTTGCTGCGGGTAATAATTTGAAAGTCTTCATACTTAGCTTTAATGGTAAAGGTTTTGCCTTTAGTCCCTGAACTTTCCATTCTACGTAGCAATGTTGATTTGATCGAATCCAACTTCTGAAGCACCTCCTCGAGCGTGCTTACATTTTTCGAAAAGGTATTTTCTGCACCTAAGCTTTTTCGTATTCGGTCGGGGTTCACGAGCCGGTTGTCTTCGGCTCTAGCTATTCTATAATAATAACGTCCTGACTTGCCAAACCTACTCACCAGATCCAATTCACTCCATTGCTTCAAATCAAGGCCATGGTGGATCCCCATCTTATGCATTTTCTCTGCGGTTACCTTCCCAATACCAAAAAAACGCTCAATGGGCAGTCGTTCCACATACGCCACCGCCTGATCCGGTGGAATTAGAAATATACCGTCCGGCTTCTTCACATCGGAAGCAGTTTTAGCCAGGAATTTATTAATGGAGATTCCGGCAGAAGCTGTTAGTTGTGTTGCTTCCTTTATGCGCTCCTTGATCTCTTTAGCGATCAAGGTGGCTGAAGGTAAGCCCTTTTTATTGGAAGTTACATCAAGATAAGCCTCGTCCAGTGAAAGTGGCTCTACGAGGTCGGTATAGGTATTGAATATTTCTCTGATCTGATCAGATACTTTTTTGTACGCATCAAAACGAGCTTTTACGAATATAAGCTCCGGACATTTTCTAGCGGCTATTTTTGACGGCATCGCCGACCTAACACCAAACTTCCTGGCTTCGTAGCTCGCTGCTGCAACAACACCACGTTCAGAACTTCCGCCTACGGCTACCGGTTTTCCTTTGAGTTCAGGATGATCACGCTGTTCTACGGAAGCGTAGAAGGCGTCCATATCTACATGTATGATCTTTCGGTGTTGTTGATTTTCTATGTTCTTAGGTAGGTTAGTTTAATTCGTACTCATACAAATACGCCATCAACTTTCCATTAATAATAATAGCAACAGGGCCTATTCCTTTTTTCCAATAAGAAATCATGGCATTTTCACCAGTAGATATCGCAACACAACCTGTATAGGATTTCTCCGGAGTTTCTATAGTGGCATTTAAATCAATTACTTTATTTACACCTTGATCACCTATCCATGTTTTACCTATTGACAATTCTTCTGGCAGCATTATTTCTTCCTCAGTAGACGTTTGATTAGTAATGCCCATCAAATTTCCATCAGCATCAGTCCGAATAAAAGAAGTGTTACTAATACCTTCTTTAGCCTCTTTTGTACTATACACTGTTGTCTTTATCTGATAATAGTTTTTACCTCCAATTTCCTTTTTATTTTCCAAGATCTTTGAAATCATATAGGTTTCACCTGTTTGATCGAATTCATTTGCATATTTCATTCGCCATTCGTTGCCATGCTCCATAGGGTATATGGACTGGCTTAATGATGGGAAACTGAAAAGAAAGGCAGAAATGAGTAGAAGAAATTTCATAATTGAAGTATAAATGAGATCAATAATACAAACTTTTTGCTGAAAGCAGTCACGTGATTTAAACTCATCAACGATAGCATAAGTTTGAAGTGCTTTTCCTACTTATATCGCTTTTGCTTTAGAAATTTTTATTATGTTCTGCCAACGTTAAATCCGACTTTTCATATCGGATAAACCCGTCTTTAGTGGGTAGCGCCCGCTTCAGCAGCCAGTATTTTTTAACATCTTTAAACGTATACCCCGGGTTATCATCCAGAAAATCACGGACGTACTGACTGTACATGTTGTTATCTGCTATTTTACGCCTAAAGTCGGGGTCTTCTTTCCGCTTCTCAAGTGCATTCCACTGATGCACCGCATCGAGGAGGGTTTTTCCGGTATTCGACTTTACCCAATCCATGAAGTCGCTATGGCACTGGAATTTATCGCCAATCTCACCGGTCATGAAACGTCTGAAATTCGGTCCAAAGCTCACATTATCGGTAATTACCGTATCCAATGTTAATTCTGCCTTCGCCCAATTAAATTTAGAAGTAGGCTTCTTCTTTTTCACTTCAGGTTTGATACGGCCTTTATTATCCAGTGCAAACATTATACGATCTCGCAGGTCAAACTTTCGGCCGTGTGCAGGCAATCCCGACTGTTTACAGATTGCCACCATCTCTTCCTTTAACCAGTACCATGAATTGAATTCCGCTGAGGAGGTAATGTTTTCAAAGTCAGGTCTTTCCATTTGAAGTTGTTAGACTTTTTGTCCTTTGAAAAACCGGAGGTTGAGAGGTATTGTTTACAAGACACTTGAAAATTACCGAGTTTGACTAGCATAGTGCAGATAAACCCGGAAGGTTTTAGAATATCGGGTGCCTAGACTTTCTTATACTAAATCGTTTTACGACCTAGGTCAATCCTGAAACCAAAACAAAGCGCGATAAAACTTAAGTCCACAGTTCCTATCTTCTGACCATTGTCAAGCTCAATGTCAGATGATGGCGTGAAATTATACTCCAATCCAACAACCAGCTTATCAAACTTAACCCCACCTCTTAGTAACAAACCTATTTGCCGGATAGCCCGTGCTTTCAATTCCTGTCGGGAAGACCTTGCAGTATTTATTTGAGTAAGCTCTATATAGGAAGCCAGAATATAGTAACCTACACCCAAACCCAGGTAAGGACGGAAAATATGTTTCTGTTTAAATAGCTTTTCGTTTAGGTGATAATCAAAGGTGGGAGTCAACGAAATGATGCCATTACCGGCTTTTTCATTGATATCATATTCCAAACCTGAATTATTTCCTATCGTTTGGGTATTTAGTGTATTGACACTCTTTGAGCCGGAATAGGCCAGGACTCCGACCTGTAAGCCAAAGTACGGTCAGATTGAAAATTGGAGGTGGGTTTGATCTTCTAAAGCCAGGGTTATTTCTTAGCTTTAAACCTAAAGTAAGAACTACTAGAAATACGTCCA
>JBCCSU010000086.1:0-16821 GCA_039199635.1 Bacteroidota bacterium
AACTCCACTTTTCCTTGTGTGATCTGTACCGGATTAAGCCCTATGCGGAAGTCTTTGTCATAAATGGCGTAAAGGCTGTCATATTCCATCTTTTCGAACTGTAGAAAAGCTGTGGCGGATCCATTGGCGGCCAAACCACTGGAATCGATTTTCATGACACCGGCTAACTGCATGAGCAGGGCAGGCGAAGAAGTTAATTTGTGGTTCAATGGAACAGCCTTAAATTGTAGGTTGTTAGTCTCGCCTATCGCAGCTTCAAACGCAAATTCGCTATCAATAATGATTGATCCGGCTTTGATTCTGCCGTTAGAAAGATCGAAAAGCGTGTTGTCAAAAGTGGTCCCTATGGTCGTGTTACTTAGCAAAAGTTCATTGCGACCATCGATCATCAAGCCTTTTTCACTGATCTCCGCTCGGTTAATTCTAAAAGTGAGTACTTGATCTGTCTCGGACGGGAGGTCTAGATTGAACGGCTTTTCAATGATGAACGAGGCTTTCTTGAACTCACCGGTTTTCATGTCCAGTAGAAAACTGCCGGTTGCTATACCTTCTTTGTAATCTAGTTCTGCCTCACCTTCTAAGAGTATATTTTGACCTAATGCTGCGCTTTTTTCAAAGATTAGGGTTGATTTTGTGACAGTGGCAGAAAGCGGGCCAAATTTCAGATCACAAGGAGGCAATAGATCTTCAATACTACCGTTGAGGCCTAGGTTTTTGATACGGAGTTTTGACTTAATAGCAGATGAATTGTTCGAGTTAGTACAGGTAAAAGGTTGGCCGAGTTTTAGGTCAAAATCTACATCGAGCTCGCCCGCAGTAGGTTGGAATTCTTCGCCAATGAAGGTTACACCCACCTGGCCACTCACTTCATTAACCGTAAGCTCATAACCAGCTCCAATATTCCAAGTACAATCGTTAAGCTTGAAATTATCGATCCGGGCATGCATGATATCTTTGCCTTCAAAAGCAACTCCGGTAATTTGTAGTTCAGAACCGGCAAGACACTGAGGCAGATCATTATTTTGAGCAAATTCTAGTTTGGCGGTAATGGTAAAATCCCAATCTCCGGGACCAATTTTGTCAAGTTCAAAAAATGGGTAGAGTAACGGGTGATTGTTTAAATTCTTCCAGCGATAAAAGGTAATCCCCCCAATTTGCTTTGGCATTTAGTAGAATATCCTCCTTTTTAAAGTCCATGGCTGGTATTTGAATACCCTTTTTTTCAATGATCAGATCATTGAAATTGACCGTAGTGAAGTTGGCAAACACCGGAAAAGTAAACTGACCATCTACAGAAATGGCAAAGTCCCAATCCTTCGAGTTAGGATTATAGGCTAATTTATCGAGATCTAAGTTTGCATAATTCAAGTAGGCAGGTCCAAGTGGTAAGTTGCGTTGTGAGGTGCTACAATTACTACCCGCTTCTTGTATTTCAATACCCTTCTCAGAATGCAGTTTAAGAATCAAATCTAATCCACAACTCACTTCCTGAATGTTTTCAAATCCTAACCCCGCCACAAGATCTAAATCATAAGCCAGCGATTGGTCTTCCCAATTAGGTGTAATACTGCCAAACAAGCTTTTAGCATCCAGGTGGAGCTTATCCGTGGTTCCATCGATGGATAGGCGCTGGTCAAGGTTCAAGGCCAAATCAAAAGTTACCGCTTCTCCACACGACTGTGAATTGACTGGAATAAGTTGCTCTTTACCGCTTTCATCGAATAATTTAATATAACCTCCAAATGACTTACACGCTGCGGGGAAAGCAATACCAAAGTCGGTCATGCTAAATTCAACCGGAGCACTTCCAAAACTGAATAGAGGTTCCTCATCTTCGCTTGAAGCAGTAATTTCACCATACACGCCATCTGGCCTAACCTGCAGGTTTCCCTTTGCCTGATAGTCTTTTTCATCAGGACCTTGAATAGTACCGGAAACGCCCAAGCCGATTCCAGCTCGCCATTCTATTTCTTTTATAGCTACCCAACCGTCCAAGGGATCCAGAGCAGCTGGTATCTTGTCCGTGGAGGCTCGGAGGGTACCTCTACGGATCAAAGGAGAGGTATTATTGCCTTGTTGTACGGCCAGATCTATCACTTGTACATTAATCACATCTGGTTCGGTTTGATAAGTAGTTTTGATCTCCAATTGGGCCGAACCATTAAAAATATTGAGTTGATCTTCTTGGCTCACTTCAAGATTTTTGAGGTTCACCAGGGTTAGAAATCCAGGTTCTATATTTAGAAAATCGATATCCGCAAGCGTAGTGCCGTTGGAGAGTTTATTGGTGTATTTAAAGACATGAATTTCGCTGAGGCCATTGTTTTTGATCTGCAGTTGATTGAAAGGATCGTAGGCTTGAACCCGTATAGCGTAGGTACGTCCCTCTTGAAAAGCCGGCTTTGTTTGATCATAAAATAGGTTAGTAAAGGCAATATTGTCTTCCTCAAAAAATGAGATGGTGGACTGCTCCATCAAGTCATATGGGTTAGCATTGATTTCTGATAATTCAACTATTCGTACCCTGTATCTGACGATTGATGATAAATTAGGGGCGGGAGCCCATGAAATGTTCAGCGCTTGTGGCTCATTAGCAAGCACTTCGGCATCGTGAAAAGGGTACATAATCACTGGTGGGTCGGGAAAAGCTACTGGTATTGGCGCACTACAACCTTGTGGATCTCCAAATGATAGCGTTTGGTTTGTATTATAATCAAAGGCCTGGAGGCATATTTTATAGTTACCTTCAGGTAACGTTCCTGTTCTTAAAATTTGATCGCGATTAAAACCACCATAATTGATGTCATTTTCAGTGAGATTTCGATTGATGTCTTTCAGCTCGTTACCGGTAATAATCTTGAGTTCATTCGGACCTAGAAGTATGCTTCTGTTAGGTAGGTAGCCAATATTCACCGCGGCAAAAAGACCATTATCACCGCTTATGGTAGGAATTAATTTTATTTCGCGAGTCTCGGAAGGGCTGTTATTTTGAAGAGTGACAATAATCTGTTCTTGAAGCCGTAAGTCTAAATCGTTTGAAGTGCCGCCTATGTAATCGTGTACATCGTTAGAATAAGGTGGAAGTACCTGAACCGTTACCCTAACCTCGTTTTGTGCCTGAGCAAGAAATGCAATAAAAATGAAAGCAACGGGAAGCAGTAATTTCCTTGCTATTGAAATCATAGGGTTGAAGCCTCGTTAGTTTTAAATTTGACGAGCTTTATACCACCTGATTTATAGATGTAAACTTAGAGCATAAAAAAAGAGCAGATGAACCTGCTCTTTAATTTTTCAAGGTACAAAAATGCCTCTTCAGAGTACAACATTAAAAATACACCTGATCGGTATTATTTTGCCTCCTTTGAGCATTATATGGTTTTGGGTAACCGCCCAAATGGTAGTTTCTACTTCTAATTGCATATCAAAAATGTTTTCAAACTGAATTACCACGTGTCTTTTATGCAGATTACCAAGCGCTAAACCGCGCATAAGATTGCTTTTTCGTACTATCTTGTCACTGTCATTACTTAGCACCTCATCCTTTTTAAAAGTAACGTTTTCTAATTCAGCTTTATCTATTCTATGGATTGATTTAATTAACATGGTTTAAATATTATTGGTTAAAAACTAAACTGCACGAAAAACCAATATTTTATCCATAGTACGTTAGCGTCTGATATAACAGAAATAATTTGACCGTTTCACTTAGTTCAGGTATCTCATAAGAACTTACCGTGAACAGGCCGCCTTTTTGAACGTTGGAGCCAACTAACGAAAATTTTAGGGCTTTAGAATGCTGTTTGTAAAAGGATCTGGATATCCATTCTATCCTTTCGTCAACCTCTATGGTGTCAGATACTCCCTGATGGCTAGCTAATGATGTTCCAAAGAAAAAACAGAGTAATAGAGGTAATAAATATACTCTCAAGCTGAGCTGGCGCGTTTTTTCTCTATTTGCTTTGCTGTTGACCAAAGAATAAATTTGTTTATACTGTTGTTGCCCTATATTCTATGGACAACAAACATATTTGTATTTTAAAAGTTTGACTTTTTACGATATGCATGAAATTTTTATGGTTAGTAGATAAATTATCATGCTTGAAGCATTACGATATTTGGAAATATGACTTAATAAAAGTCGCCTAGCTGATATATTGGATAAAAACAACCATTCTTGTGATACTTTCGTGATACTTGATTGTATACTTTGTTATACAATAAGGAACTAAGAATTTTAATCATAAAGTTATGAAAACACAAATTTGGATTTCAATAGTATGTATAGTGCTCGTGATGAGCTCGTGCGATGTAGTGGAATTTGCCCAAACAGCTGCTGAAGACCGGGCTAGTCTGATCGTGGAACCAACTACTTTACCTGCTTCTGAAGTAGAATTAGAGCAAGCTTTTCACGGAGGAGATACCCGAATATGGCAAACAATATCTTTTTCATTCGCCAATATTGATGGGCTACAGGAATGTAGGCTTGATGATCAAATGACCATTAATGCAGACGGAACTTATGAATATGATGGTGGAAATACATTATGCAACGGAGCAGATAACCAAAGAAACAAAACGGGTACTTGGGAAATAACCAATCAAGGAAAAAACATTTTGTTTAATGCAGGTAGACAGGATGAATACCTGGCGGACGTTACAGGTTTTGATGATGACCTTCTGGCCATTTCGGGACAATACATGGGCCTAACGATCAGAGGCATTTTTCAAATGAAATAGAAATGAAGAAGGCTTTTTACTTTCTAATTATCGTATCCAGTAGTGCAGCTGCGCAAAATTCTTTTTTTGACCAAGCCAATAATTTCTTTAGCACTTATGTTAAAGAAGGTGCCGTTGACTATGATGCCATAACCCAAGATAGATCAAAGCTCGATGCACTTGTGAATAAAATAGCTAGTTATGATTTAACAGGCGCTGACAAGATTACTAAGAAGGCCTTTATGATCAATGCTTATAATATATTGGCCGTAAAAGGAATAGTGGACCACTATCCCGTAAAATCACCTTTTGATATAAAAGACTTTTTTGACGCTAAACACTTCACGGTAGCAGGTGAAAAGATGTCTCTCAATATTTTGGAGAAAGAGCGATTATATCCTATGACCCAAGATCCAAGGTTACATTTTGTGCTGGTTTGCGCAGCGGTGAGCTGCCCTAAACTGGCCGATTTTGCTTACGTTCCTTCCACGCTGGATCGTCAACTAGAACAAAAAACAAAGCAAGTGTTGAATGATGATGAGTTCATAAGGGTTTCGGGTAAAAAAGTGAAGGTCTCTGAACTATTTAATTGGTATGCCAATGATTTCAAATCCTCAGGTAAGTCCATTATCGATTACATTAATTACTATAGAGATACTCCCTTACCTTCGAATAAGTATGGTTATTACACTTATGATTGGTCATTAAACAAATAGTAAAACAGGTCTTTTTCTTCTGATCATCAAGATTTAAAGGTTAATTCAATGAAAAAATACATCTTTCTTTTGACGTGGCTGACTTCTTTCCTGGTAGTACAGGCGCAAGATGGCCCTTCAAATGTTCAAAAATATACTCCCTCGGTGTTATTAGAGCCGGGAAAGTGGGAGTTAAATTCCTTCTATAATCTGTACACGGAGACTTTTAGCAGAGACAGTGAAGGCAATAAGATTAGCAGCCCGAATCGTACCACCTTTATTAATGCTATGTATCAGTTTACTTACGGTTCGAGCAAATCTCGAAAACTCAATATTGGATTGGATGTTTGGGTAAGCAGAATGTTAATCGATGATGATAAAGGATCACCTTTAAAAATATTAACTAATTCTAACCGAACGGCTGTCACGGGCATTGGTCCTCGTGTTCGTTACGTGCCTTTCGATAATATTGAGGGATTTAGTTTACAGTCTACTTTCATTTTTCCCGTAGCGAGCGATCTGGAATCTCCACAATTTACAGGTCATGACCGATACACCTGGTTTACACAGTTCTTTTATGATATGAAATTGACATCTCAATGGCGGTTATTTCTAGAGGCTGACTTTTTGTATCGTATCGACCGGGATGGTACTCGTCCTAACTTTTTTAGAGTGCCCCTTAGTGCTTTTTTAAGCTATTTTTTAAAAGATCAGAAAACTTCAGTTTTCCTGTTTAGTCAGTATGCACCGCGCTTTACTAACGTTATGGGACCAGAAAATGAAGCTGGCGTTATACCGGAAGAATTTGGACTAGAGGGATGGTTTACTCAATTGGGTATAGGTGCTAAGTATCAATTGACACCAAAATTGGGCTTAGAAGTGGCGTATGCTAATTTTATTGCTTCAAGAAGAGATGGAGGAGGTTATGTTCTCAATCTTGGCTTTAGATATATCCGATAAAAGGTTTTTTCATTTTTTAATAACGGCCATATCCCTGGGGTATGGCTTTTTTTGCTAGCGCTGATACGCACTTTATACAGAATTATGGTTAGCCGTTCATTATTTTTAGTTTTCTTAACATTAATTATGATCAAGGGCAGTTACGGTCAATCCGATACTATTTCCTATCTGGCTTTAGGAGATTCTTATACCATTGGGGAGAGTGTGTCTGAAGAATTGAGATGGCCCGTTCAACTAACCAGTAGAGTTAATGCCCTGGGCTATCGCTATCAAATTGATAAGCCTCATATCATTGCCACTACCGGTTGGACGACTCAGGAATTGAAAGCCGCTATCGAAGAAAAAAAACCTTCCAAGAATTATGACCTTGTTTCTTTACTAATCGGTGTAAATGATCAATATAGGGAATATCCCGCTAAAGAATACCCAGTTAGATTCAGATCGTTATTGAATATCGCCATTATTCATGCCGGTGGTAATAAAAATAATGTTATTGTATTATCAATACCCGATTATGGTTTTACACCTTTTGGAGAAGCCAAACAAAAAAAGATTAGCCGAGGCATCCGAGATTATAATGCCATCAACAAGCAGATCACTTTGGAACATGGCATTAAATATTATGATATTACACCCATCTCTAAAGAGGGATTAACCAAACCGCGCTTAGTGGCTGATGATAAGTTACACCCCTCAGGCAAGCAATATACGCTTTGGGTAGATTTAATTACGAGTGATCCTGAATTTATGGCACTTTTTCAGTAGGTGAACCTTTACTCCTTTATCGCAACGTATGCCACTTTTTTACTTGCTCTAGTTTATCCATATCATGAATAATGAGCTTGCTATTTCTGGCCTCTACCAGACCTTCCTCTTTGAAATCAGAGATAACGCGAATTACTGACTCAGTAGCGGTACCTACCATGTTCGAGAGATCCTCCCGAGATACAGACAGTTGAAAATCTATAGTATTTTCAGGGTTGAACTTATTTGATATCTCTATTAGCGCTTCAGCGGTTCGCTGCCTTACCGAATTATAGGCCAGGTTCAAAAGCTTTTGTTCCTTATCGGTTATCTTATTCGAAAGCATTTCAATAAACTTTTTAGCTACCTCCCGATTAGAATAAACCAGCTCGTTAAATTCATCTCTGGGTATACTAATAATGTAAGAGTCTTCCATGGCCTCAGCGGAATCCGGATGATTCGTATTTTCTAATAACGCTTCGTAACCAAAAAACTCACCTGCTGAATAGATAGAGGTAATCAATTCTTTTCCCTCCACGTTGGTTTTGATGGATTTTATTTTCCCTGATTCTATGAAATACAAGTGGTTAGGATATTCTCCTTCTCTGAAAATATCATGCTTCTTCTTATATAATCTTGATTTTCTGTTCTCGTGTAGAGATTCAATATTATGCGTTTTTTTGACATCAGAAATGAAATTATTAAGGCCAGTGCTGTTATTGGCATATTCTTTCTTTAAGGCCTCTGTTTTCCGAAATCTGGACTCAACAGCATCTAACAGCTCAGTATCTTCAAAGGGTTTGGTAAGATAGTCATCGGCACCTAATACCATACCTTTACGCATGTCTGAGCGCTCCGCTTTTGCTGTGAGAAAAATAAACGGTATTCCTGCGGTTTGTTCTTTTTTCCCCAGAATGTGCAGTACACCATATCCGTCTAATTCTGGCATCATAATATCACAAATGATCAGATCCGGATGATCAGAAAGCGCCTTTTCCACACCTATCTTGCCGTTTTCTGCCGTTATAGTTTCAAAATCATCTAATTCAAGTATCTCAGCTATATTCTCCCGAATGTCTGTGTTATCTTCTATTATTAGTACCTTTTTCATAGCAGTTTAATTAGTAAGTTCAGAAGCTGCATTTTCTTTTAGCGGAAAGCACACCGTAAACGTAGTTCCTTGATTTAAGGCGCTTTCAAAGGCTATAGTACCATCAAGAATCTCTACATATTTTTTCACAATGTTCAGACCTAACCCGGTACCTTGGATATTAGTTGCATTTTTAGCTCTAAAAAAGCGTTCGAACATATGTTTTTTATCGGCTTCGGGAATACCCATTCCATAATCTCTTACTTCGATCTTTATTCTCTCTGAATTGAAAGATAGAACAAGATCAACATCTTTTTCAGAATATTTTACACCATTAGATATGAGATTAATCAGTATATTTCTGATGATTTTAGCATCTGTACAGCAATGCGATTCTTGGCCTTTAATCATTAGCCGGATATGCTGATTCTCTCGGGTAAGCTGACTCATTTGATCTATCACACTTTCGGCCAATTCTGAGACACTTACTGCTGATTTATCCACCGATATTTTACCTTCTTCTAGTTTGGAGAGTGATAAGAAATCATCCAGAATATTTTTTAAATTGCCAATGGCCGATTTAATTTTTTCTATATGTTTCGTCCGCTTATCTGCTTGCTCTTCTTTCGTATATCGCTCAATCAGAGAAGCAGAGGAAAGCATAGTACTCAGTGGTGTTCTAAATTCATGAGAAGCCATGGAAACAAAGCGAGATTTTAACTCATTTAGCTCCTTCTCTTTTTCCAAGGCTACTTTAGCTTCATTCTCTGCTTTTAATCGAACCCTGATCTGTTCTTCCAGGTCATGGTTCGTTTCTTCTAGCTTCTCGATAGATTTATCAAGCTGTTCAGTACGCTCTCTTACTTTATTTTCTAACTGCGAGGCATAAGAAATAAGCTGTTCTTCACTTTTTTTGAGCGCCTCTTCAATCTTCTTGCGCGCTGAAATTTCTACAATAAAAGCCACCGTATGAGCTATGTCTTTAAGGATAGCCCGGTTCAAGCTTATTTCTATTGGAAACTCAGTACCATCTTCTTTTAAACCATACAGATCACGTCCGGCGCCCATTTGGCGCGGTGTGGGATATTTATTATAGTCTTTTCGATAAGAGACGTGTTGAGCTCTCACGCGCTGCGGAACTAAGTCCTCTATTGTTTTGGAAACTAGAGTGCCTGGTAAATAACCAAACATTGAATGGCTGGCGCGATTAGCCAAAACTATGATTCCTTCGCTATTGGCTACGATTATGCCTTCTTCACAAGCTTCGAAAATAACTTTAAAAGCATCTTTGCTGTTATGAGGCATGGGCAAATCAATCAGTTGTGATAAAAATAATGAAAGATGATAAAAGTCAGTAATTATATTGATGAGAACCCGATAAGTATTTTTACCTTCCCTTATAATTTTACATATACGTTTAAGATTTAATGTAGCCGATGGCGTTGTACAAGAAGATTTTATATCCTACTGACTTTTCAGAGAATTCTGTTCGTACGATGAATTACGCCTTAAAAGTAAGTGAATCTCAACAGGCTGAGCTTATTTTACTTTATGCGTACCGGCTGATTAATAATGGTGACGCAGATCACATTTCCCATAGAAATAACCTTGCTGAGCTTGGCCGTAAGAGCTATGAAAAGGTAGATCAAAGTCTATTGAAGGATTCTGAGGTTGGCTATACTTATCTTTCAGAGATCGGATTCATTGAAGATCGTATTTTAGCCACCGTTAAAGAAAATGATGTTGATCTGGTATTGATTTGTGATAGTGTTCATAAGGCCATAGAAAATCAAAATAAAAATGGTAACGAACGTTTATTAAAACGCATCAGTTGTCCTCTAATGCTCATCCCGGAAGATATTTAATATCCTGTCTTCTATTCATGAAAAGATAACAAGGCCGTCTTTAGTTGCATTACCACGTTATGGGTGGTATTGTGCTGGAACAAGCTTTGTAAAAAAGTGTGTTTTCTGGGCATAAGTGCCAATATGCTAATATTTTTTTCATCCGTATAGCTCATAATTCCCTCCTCGATGTCCTTGTGTTTACTTAAAAAGAAAGCATGATTAACATCCTCAAAGAAGTTATGTAATTCCATAGCTTCATCACTCTCATCTTCAGAGATAAATTCTGAGGATTCGTTGACGTTAAGCAGGTGTAATTCAGAATCATAGGCCAATGCTAATTCACGCAACTTATCCAGATTGGACATATGCTCTATTTTTTTAAAGTCTGCGGCAAACACGATTTTATCAAAGGAAATCATATTCAGCTCTTCGGGGATCACCATCACAGGTATTGATGAATGTTGTATTACTTTTAAGGACACGCTTCCTACTAATTTATCAATGGCATCATGTTTACCTTTAGTACCCATAATGATGAGATCGTGAGTGGCTCCTTTTTCGGTAATAACATCTGCAGCCAGGCCTATTTCTACTTCAAAATTATGGTCAATTGAAGCAAGCTTAGCCATATTCTGTTCGTAGCCTTCAAGGTTTTCCATAATCGTATCTTGGTTAAGACTATTATTAGCCACAGGTGTCTGATGAACGGAACATACACTCAGTACCGTTAAGCTCGCTTTATGCTTAGAAGCAAAATCAATGGCTAACCTAAGTGCATTTTCGCTGCAGGCTGAGAAATCGACGGGAACAAGAATACGATGGAACATAGTGCTATAATCTTATGGGTAGTATCAATAAAGGTATATTTATAACAAAAGCCAATTGCTTCGAAACACTGCGTTTCAATGGATCTTTCTGAGCTTCCACAAAATGAAAAACAGCTAATAAATCGATGTTGTTCCTTGCTATAAATGCTCTGGTAGCCTCTATGACGCTAGGGGCATCTATTGCGTGAAAAGAACTTAAGTTATATTTAAACAAACGTCTGAATTCTTCAGTACCTAGTTTATTTTCTTGGGCTGCAGTTGATGGCCTAACATTGAAAACATGAAGCTTGGGAGAAAATGATTCTGCCAGATATGAAAGGGTATAAATCTCAGACTTGTCAGGTATAATTTTATTATCGCTAGCTACTGCTATTTGCTTAGTGTTTAGGATGCGGCAATCTCCCGGTACAGATATTAACGAGGCCGCAGGCTTATCAATAAAGTATGTGGTAAGGCTACCGAAGCTACCCTCATGTTTTGTGGACGCCCCTTGCATACCCATGATCATTAGATCAATACGCTTGTCTTTTATTGTGGTTTCTAACTCTGCTGCGGTTTCGCCACTTCTCAGTAAAATGGATGTCCGTAGTGTTCTGCGGAATAAAAAGTCATGCTTGATCTGCTCAAACCGATCTTCAATTAACTCTGTGGATAAAGGATTTTTAGTTTCATCCTGCACATGAGCGATGTATAAGTGAGCATCTATTTGCTCAGCTAGATTAATAGCATAGATCAGAGCATTTGTAGCATTCACCGAAAAATCTGTAGGTACCAGAATGTTTCTTAATTCCTGCATAGCTGGCTGGTTTGAGTTTCCATTATTGAAGCTACGCGCCAGAGCAGTGAATAGCCATGATGCCTCTCAATAGCTTACTTGATGTTTATCAGCCTGTTTTTCTGCAGCTTGTTTGAAACCATATAATTCTGGTTGGAATTGCGTAACAAAGCATAAAAGCCACTGTTTTCTAGGCATGAAACAGGAAAAAATATTTCGTACGCCGGACCTGGAAGGGCTCCCAAGACTTTACCGCAATAACCTGATCAATTCACTTTCGGGTTTTAAAAGCGCTAATTTGCTGGGTACCGCGGATCAACAGGGTAATGCTAACCTGGCAGTTTTTAATTCTGTAGTCCATTTTGGAAGTAACCCACCTCTGTTAGGTTTTGTGACACGGCCTCACGTGGTTCCCAGGCACACTTATGAAAATATTAAGTCGGCTAAATATTTTACTATCAATCATATACATACCAGTTTTTCACGAGCCGCTCATCAGACCTCGGCTAAATACGAAAAACAAGTGGATGAATTTGACCTCTGTGGATTCAATAAATATTATAGTGACTTACATGCTGCACCTTACGTTAAAGAGTCGAAAATAAAAATCGGTTTGAAGTTTGAGTCCGAATATTTAATCAAAGAAAATGCTACTATTTTGGTTCTAGGCAGAATTGTAGAGGTTTTAATCGATGAAAAACTGATCGGGGAAGACGGATTTGTTGACTTACAAGAGGCAAATACTGCCACTATCAATGGACTGGATGCTTATCTTTCTACAGAGAAAATAGCCAGATACTCCTACGCCAGACCGAACCAAGAAATTGAAGAGATTAAATAAAGACTTCTTATCTATCCATTAAGCCTCCAAAGCGCTTTTCACATGCTTTCCATTTGGATCTGGAAAAAAAGTGAACCGCTGTGATTTTTTTTAATATTTGGACACTAATGTAGTAGAGTGTCTGAATAACTATGGATCATCTTACGGAACGCTTTCTAAGGTCAATTGAAGAGTATAAGAGCATAATTACAAGTTTATGCTATGCTTATTACCATTCTGCAGAGGACATTAAAGATGTACGGCAAGAGATTGTTCTCCAGTTATGGAAATCCTTTGAAACGTTTAAAGGTGAATCAAAAATAAGTACCTGGATTTATCGCGTAAGCCTTAATACGATATTATCAAGACGTAGAAAAGAGAAAAAACAACTGGAAAATGAACTAGTTAGTCTGTCGGACGTAGGCGAAAAGCAACTCTTTTTTCATGATGATGATGATCAGCTATTTCAGTACGTATTAAACAAGCTAAAGAAAGAAGATAAGGCCATTTTTATCCTACAGCTTGAAGGCTATCAAATCAAAGAAATAGCCTCTATTCTCGGACTTTCTATTACCAATATTAGCACCAGACTTTACCGTATGAAGTCTTTTCTACGCAAAAACCTAAATATTAAAACACATGGAAGTACAACGATTTAAAGCCAGTTGGCAGTGTTATAAATCAAAGGCGGCACTACACGGTTTAGACAGGTCTGAATTACTAGAAATAATTGATAAAAGTGAGAAAGTCAGCACCTATTCGCTACTTCGCTTTAGTGGGGCTAGTACGGTTATTTTTATTCTGTTAATGGTATGTCTTCATAGTGGATAATCTATTCCTTTCCGTTTATTGGGATGTTCGGCCGGAAGTTATTCACGGGTTTTCATATTTGCGCTGGTATAGCCTGTTCTGGGGTGTTGGTATTTATTTGGGCTTTTTGGTGCTTAAGCGCGTATTTAAACACGAGAGAACCCCGCTTGATCTTCTGGATAAGATGGCACTAAGTGTTATGATCGGAGCTGTTGTGGGAGCCCGTCTGGGCCACGTTCTTTTCTATGAGCCCATTCATTATTTGAACAATCCAATAGAAATTTTACCAATAAGGTTACATCCGCAATTCGAGTTTACAGGCTTCTTGGGCTTAGCAAGCCATGGCGGGGTATTGGGTGCTCTTGTAGGGCTTTGGGTGTTTAACCAAAAACACAAAATGGGTTTTATGTGGGCACTCGACAGATTAGTTATTTCAGGAGCTTTGTTGGGTGCATTTATCCGGGTGGGTAACTTTTTTAACTCTGAGATTTTGGGTTTACCTGCCACGGTACCCTGGGCTGTAGTTTTTTCCAGAATTGATTCAATACCTCGACATCCCGTTCAGCTTTATGAGGCTCTTTTCTACTTTGCTTGTTTTATTTTTCTGTATTCCCTTAGGCATAGAAGAAAAGCGTTTAAGGCAGGTTATTTATTTGGCATTGGAATGGTTCTTATTTTCGGCCAGCGTTTTGTTATAGAATTTCTCAAAGAAGATCAGGTCTCTTTTGAAAGTGATATGATGATCAATATGGGCCAGTTATTGAGTATTCCAATAATTATGATAGCAATAGTGTTTGCTTTTCTGCGGAGAAGGTCAGATAAAATCCCTACCCTTTAGAGAAATTATCAAACCCCTTTTTTATCTCCCCAAAGCTGTACGTGCAAGCGGTCCGTAAAGTTGAAACCATAAGATTTGCAAATTTCTACCACCCACTGTTTTCTTTTATCCAACATGTCAGCGGTAGTTCCTTGAGGCATTAAATATATTTGACCGGGAGATATTTTGTAATCTTTTTGGAGCTTGAGCACTTCAGTTAAGTCTTTTTCTGAATCAAGTACAAATTTGAAAATACTCCGATTCTCACGGGCGTACCAGTGTAATACCTTTGGTTTAATTCTTAGATGAGTTGGGTTGTTAGAATTTTCGAGCTTAGGAGAAACATTATACTGGTCAATCAACGGACTAAGTTTTTCCTCTGGGATACGTGTTCCATTCGTTTCAATTTCTATACAATAATTGGCCAACTTCAACGCTTTACAGAGGCTATATAGTTCTGTTTGTTGTAATAGTGGCTCGCCTCCGGTAATCACAATATTCTTACAGGGAAATTGTTGAATCGTTGCCAATACTTCTTCGGACTCAAGCTCCTTTACCCATTCGGATTTGTCAAATTTTTCGTATCCCGGCTTACTATCATTTACGTGACTAAAGCGAGTTCCTTTCCAATTCCACGTGTAATCTGTATCACACCATACGCAATGTAAATTGCAGAGGCTGGTCCTAATAAAAATACTAGGCTTACCTAGGTTTTTACCTTCACCCTGAATGGTATAAAAGATTTCAGGACTCCCCTCAAGCTGCGCCAGTTTAATCATTAGTGCAAATAAAAGAAGGATACCGGTACATAACCATAGCCATCGTTTAGAATTTGTGTTACTTGCGGCAGATTATGAGCAGGGGTGTATTATATATGTTGGGGGCTACATTTCTATTCGCCGTTATGAATGTTTTAGTGAAAACCGTTTCACACATTCCTGCAGTGGAAGTAGTGTTTTTCCGCTCTATTGTGTCATTAGCCATAAGCCTTGGCATGCTTAAGGCCGCAGGAGTGCGGCTATTTGGGCAGAAGCAAAATAGATTACTTTTAATTCTAAGAGGAACCAGCGGTGCTATTGCTCTGGTAATGTACTTCTGGTTACTGCAAGTGATCCCTTTGGCTACAGCTGTAGTTTTACAATTTTTAACTCCTGTTTTAACCTCCTTACTGGGAATATTTATAGCGAAGGAAAAAGTGCATCCTATTCAATGGATCTTCTTTGCCCTAGCCTTTTCAGGTGTAGTTTTAGTTCAGGGCTTTGATGCGCGTATAACACCATTTCATTTACTTATTGGCGTATTAGCAGCGCTTTTTGCCGGTTTGGCTTACAACTTCATTCGAAAGATTGGAAAGAGTGAAAACTCATTGGTTATCATTCTTTACTTTCCGTTGATCACAACACCCCTCACAGGAGGTTATACGTTATTTCAGTGGGTACAGCCAGAAGGGTTTGAATGGCTCATTCTCCTCGCCATAGGATTGCTAACCCAATTTGCTCAATATTTTATGACTAAGTCTTACCAGTCCGATGAGCTATCAAAGGTTTCTAGTGTAAACTATACAGGTATTATTTACGGACTTACCTTTGGATGGCTATTTTTTGATGAAAAATTCAACTTGATCACCTATCTAGGCATGTCACTAGTATTAGTTGGCGTAATTCTAAATGTATGGTTTAAGAACTCGCGAAAAGCTAGAATTACCTAAATTAGTCTTATGTCTGGACATAGTAAGTGGTCAACCATAAAGCGTAAAAAAGGGGCAAATGATGCCAAACGGGGAAAAATATTCACCAAACTTATAAGAGAAATTACCATAGCAACCAGAGAAGGTGGGGGAGATCCTGACGGAAACCCCCGACTGAGATTAGCCATTCAAAATGCCAAAGGGCAAAATTTACCGAAAGACAATATTGAGCGAGCTATTAGTAAAGCTTCTGGCTCAGAAGCCGAAGATTATCAAGAACTTACTTATGAGGGGTACGCACCACATGGCATCGCAGTATTTTTGGAATGTGCTACCGACAACCAAAATAGAACGGTACAATCTGTTCGCTCACTTTTCTCCAAATATGGAGGTAGCTTAGGCGTCAATGGCTCTGTTGATTATATGTTTGAACGGAAAGGTATATTCCTGATCAAGCAAACAGAAAGTATAGATGAAGATGAACTTACGCTGGCGTTGATTGATGGTGGTGCGGAAGAAGTGAATTTCATTGAAGGATATGCAGAGCTGACCACTGCTATGGAAGATTTCGGGAATATGCAAAAGAAACTTGAAGCGTTGAATTTAGAGGCCGAATCAGCAGAACTACAAAGGATACCAACGACTACACTAAGCTTAAATGATGAAGATTTTGCCGATGTAATGAAACTGATTGATGCTTTTGAAGACGATGATGATGTGCAAAAGGTATATCATAATCTTGAAGCCACGGAAGAACAATTGGATTCTTTATAATCGGTTTAACCATATTGTTTAGCTTTTACCTCGACTTTCTTGAGAAATATGGCACTTCATAATTAGGCCTTGATAATTCAAGTAAAACCTATTTATACCCCTCACAATGGAAGCTTTTACCGGCTACACTGAGCATGACGTACCCTGGATTTCATGGTTTTGATCTATTTCGGGGTTCTCAATGATCTACAGATTGTTCATTTTTTGCAATCGATCAAAAAACCCAGCCTGACCGGCCGGGAACCAAAAAAATCTTGCC
>JBCCSU010000087.1:0-16742 GCA_039199635.1 Bacteroidota bacterium
AATTGAATCAATTAATTGTTATAGTCGAGAAGTTCGTTCAGCCTCTAGTAATTCTACCCTACGTTCAAGTTCTAATACTTTTTGATCAATAAGTTTTGGGGGATTCAAATAGGTACTATAAACACCTTCCACCAACCAGAGTTCTAAAATTTCTTTTATGGGGAGGTTCTTATCAGGATAATTCGGGTCATCGCAGGAAAGAGTTATGACTGTTTTTGTTCGAGGACCGGCCCTGCGAATAAGAATGCCTTCTTTATGCACCGCCACATAGATATTTCCAACTTCAGTGTGCTGAACATTATCCACCTCAGTAGCCAGTAGAATATCTCCATGGTGCAATCCATTTTGATTGAACTCCATCGCACTACCCTCTAGTTCGAAAGCCCTAACCTTTTTTTTTGACCTATTTGGTAAACTAATCCTGGGCAGGTTAGCAATAAAGTCTCGATTGGACCTGTTCACCACGTACTCAAGTTGATTTTTTACGGTTATGTATTCTACTCCTGAGGCAGTAAAAACGGATGAGTCTCTTTTTTCAAAACTATGAGCCTCATTGAGTTTTTGTCTGAAAACATCCAGATGAAAAAGATCGTTGGTAGTAACTTCTTTGTTAAGTAAAAGATCAATAGATACGCTAAAGTAATTGGCAATTTGTATGATCGTATCAATTTTTGGTTCAGCCCTACCTTCTTCATAAGCGCCTACGCTACCCCGCGTTAGCTCAAAAATTTCAGCGAATTGTGTTTGACTGAGTTTTTTCGCAGATCGAATTTTCCTGATATTCTGACCTATTTGCGACATAATTGAAAAATAATTGCTAAAAATATTTGCATAACTAAAACCTTTGGCTTTTTACTTCCGTTAACAAAGGTAAGTATTTTGATAAACATCTGAGAAGTTACCTCCAGATAGAATAAGAAAGTGTTTCAAGATGCTAAATATGAATTACATAATTTTAAATTTGATAATCTCAAAAATGAAGTCTAACCAAATGAAATTCAACTATGAATGATTATTTCCTGAGAGTTAAGGAATATTTATTAGAACTAGGGTATAACACTACCTATGAAAATGAAGAGGATGGCGTAATTGTGATCGAAAATGAAGCCAATGGTTTTAGCAATTTGGTATTAGGTGTCGCAGACCCCATCGTAATTATTGAGCAGTTTTTGTTTCCGATCAGAAACCCTACCATGGAAACGTACAAGCAGCTACTACAGAAAAATCGTGATATAGTACACGGTGCTTTCGTACTTGACGAAACAGGTTCTAAAGTTATTTTTCGAAATACTTTAGAGCTTGAGAATCTAGATCTCAACGAGTTAGAAGCAACGTTAAATTCACTAGCACTTTTGCTAGGTGAGTATTCAGAAGAATTAATAAAATTTTCAGAGTAAAGTAAACTAAAAGTAATGAGTATGTTTAAGAGACTTTTTAAAATAGGACAATCAGAAGCACATGCTGCTATTGATAAATTGGAAGACCCTATCAAGTTAACAGAGCAAGGGATCAGAGATCTTAAAAAAGATCTTGATAAAAGTTTACAAGCCTTAGCAGAGGTAAAGGCCATGGCTATTCGCTCTAAGAATGATGTAAACACCTACAATAACAAAGCGAAGGATTACGAAAGCAAAGCTATGATGCTATTAAAAAGAGCGGAAAGCGGTGATCTAGATCCTTCAGAGGCAGATCGCTTGGCCAGTGAAGCGCTAGTGAAAAAGGAAGAAGCGGCTGGTCAGGCTGCCAGGGCGAAAGAAGAGCAAGATCGGTTTGAGAAAAATGTGTCTCAATTGGACGTAAACGTGAAAAAGATCCGATCTACCATCAGCACGTATGAAAACGAGCTAAAGACACTAAAAGCGCGCGTCAAAGTAAGTACGGCTACCAAGAAATTGAATAAGCAAATGGCTCAAATAGACTCCAGTAGTACGGTAAGTATGTTAGAGCGAATGAAAGATAAGGTAGCTGAGGAAGAAGCGTTAGCTGAATCTTATGGAGATATTGCCAACGAGAGTAAAAGCGTAGATGATGAGATCGATAAAGCGCTGGAAGGAGGCACTGCTCAGGCGAAGGCCTCCGATGACCTGGCGGCTCTCAAGGCAAAAATGGGTATGAATAAGGAATAGATTTCATTAAAAATAAAGAGGCTTCAGGCCTCTTTTTATTTACAATAAAAAGTATGGTAAGAATTAGTTATTGGTTTAAAGTGGCGATATTCATTATTGTTGCTGTTCTAATCACAGGTTTTTTGTTTAATATTTTATTCAAACTTGGAATACTAGCTTTGTTGGTTTTGGGTATTGTCTATCTGACTAATAGGGCTTTCGGCCAGAGATATTGATTTTATTATTCTTTACTATCAACTAAAACAATACATATGGGACTATTCGATTTTTTAAAAAAGAAGGAAAAGGAGCCGGAGTATGATGTTACTAACCTGAAGGTTTCGGATCTTGATCACGGTTTTATCCTGGAGTATGATCTGAAAACCTGGGAAGTTAAAGAGGTTTATGAGTACGACTGGGGGAATAATAATTTTTCCCAGGAATTTATGCTAGATTCCGGTGATGAGGTAATTTATCTCGGTGTAGAAGATAAGGGGGAATTACACCTTTCAGCCATGAAAAATATTAAAATCAGAAAGCTTGGTGATGATATAATTGATAAAACGATTAAGAAAAAAAGACCTCCTAAAAATTTAGAGTATGATGGAGTGTCTTATCATCTACATACCGATAACGCCGGGTATTTTAATGACAAAACAAAAGGCACTGATGATTGGGAGGAATTAATCTCATGGGAATATTATGATGACGAAGAAACTAATATTTTAAGCATAACTCAGTGGGGTGAACGGGATTTTGAGGCCGCTGTTGGAAAAGTGGTGAAAGAATACCAGATCTCAAATATTATCCCGGGTACCTAAGTCCGATGTGCCAATTCAATTTTTATTATATTTGATCACTATTGTCTAAAGTCTATGAAATCTATAAAGTATTCATCTCTACTTATTCTGATCCTATTATTATCCAGCTGTGGAGGAAGTAAGCGTTTTGAGAAGAGTCCGGTTGATCAAATCATACGAGATATGCCATCAGATCGTATTTTTTCTGTCATTTTAAATGATATGGACGTAGAAGGTAGCTTTTTTCATACCTACAGGCACCAATACAAGATTATTGAAGAAAAGGAGCCGGGTAAGCCTGAAGAGCGTCTAACAGACTGGT
Source organism: Bacteroidota bacterium (assembly GCA_039199635.1). Taxonomy (GTDB): domain Bacteria; phylum Bacteroidota; class Bacteroidia; order Cytophagales; family Cyclobacteriaceae; genus Fulvivirga. The sequence continues at coordinate 3,228 of JBCCSU010000087.1, forward strand.
ATGAGGTTAGTGAGAGTCTCTTTGAGCGACACGCTAACGACATGGGAATGGAAATTGCCTCAAGGGGGGAAGATGGAAAGCTGCAAAAGGGAGCGAGCCCTCCGGGTTATAATAACTACGTTGGAAATCCTAAATACGGAAGATGGGAGAATAGGGGAGGCTCTAGTTTTTGGGCTTTTTATGGTCAATATGCGTTTATGAGTAGCATGTTCAATATGATGACCTACCCCGTCAGAAGGTCCTACTGGAATGATTATCGTGGAAGCTATTACGGCACTGGTCGATCTTATTATGGTCCTACTACTTCAGGACGTAGTTACTATGGAACCAATAGTGATTACAACCGCAGTACCCGGCCTAATTCCTCATGGAGCAGAAATACATCATCATTTAAAAATAGAGTTTCGAGTAGAACTTCAAGGTCCAGTTCACGGTACGGAGGCTCAAGTTCCAGATCAAGAGGGGGAGGATTTGGGAAATAATCAAACTAACTAAACATGACAGTTATTATTGACGGTATCATTACTACAGCCTTATACCTGGCTGCATCATTTATTCTTTTTCTCGTAGGTAAGTTAATTTATCAGTTATTTCACCCAAAGGTGAAAGTAGCCTGGGAGCTTGTAGAAAATGATAACTTTGCCTTTGCCACGGCTTACGTGGGGTATTTTATCGGTTTGCTTTTAGCTATTGGTAGTGCTGTTATGGGCGATACCTATGGCCTCTGGATAGACCTGATGGATATAGGAATTTATGGTGCATTAGCGATCGTTTTACTTAATCTTTCGATTATTATAAATGATAAAATAATACTGAGACACTTCAGTGTAAAAGCGGAAATACTTGACCAGCGTAATACCGGAACCGGAATTGTAGAAGGTGCCATCGGAGTGGCTACCGGATTAATCATCCTTGGTGCCATACATGGTGAGGGCTACGGTGAAGGAGGTCCTATTATTACTGCCTTGCTCTATTGGATCCTGGGAATGGTCATTATGTTTATTACTTCGTTAGTTTATAATGCCATTACGCCATATGACATTCACGAGCATATTGAAAAAGGTAATGTTGCTGTTGGTATAGGTTTTGCCGGTGCCCTTATAGCTATCGCTAATCTTATTCGTTTTGCGTTAATGCATGATTTTGAAGATTGGATAGTTACACTGGAAGATGTCGGTATTGATGTAGGTATTGGATTAGTATTATTACCTATCGTACGTTTTCTGTCTGATAAAATATTACTTCCAGGACAAAATCTCACAGATGAGATTGTTAATCAGGAAAACCCTAACTGTGGTGCTGCCTTGGTAGAAGCCTTTGCTTACATAGGTGGATCGGTACTTATTACTTGGGCACTGTAGTTAGTAGTTTCTTTGGGTATTGTTTTAATCGCTAATTCTGGTCAAGTTCTGTCAGAGCTGGAAATAGTTTCTAGACGTGACCAATACCACCGTATTATCCGGATCTGTGTATTTTCTTTGATCAATACCTCCTGCTTGGTTTGGTCAAGATCGCTATGAAGCTCCGCTCTAATATTCTGAAATTGGCGCTATTCGCTACCGGACTTTCGGGAATCGTGGCGGAATACATCTTGTCTACACTTGCTACCTATTTTTTAGGAGATTCGGTATTTCAATGGACCATGATTGTTTCCATTATGTTATTTTCCATGGGGCTGGGTAGCAGAATTAGTAAATCTATTTCATCTAATCTGCTAGAGAAGTTTATAACGATTGAATTTATACTTTCTATTTTAAGTGCTTTTGTTTCTGTGATCACTTATTCAGCTTCAGCTTATTATGGCTATGTGGGTTTTGTAATATACGGGTTGAGCATTGTCATAGGCTTGTTGATAGGTATGGAAATACCGATAGTTATTCGGCTAAATGATGAATTCGAGAATTTACGAGTAAACGTTTCTACCGTGATGGAGAAAGACTATTACGGCAGCTTACTTGGGGGGGTATTTTTTGCTTTTATTGGGTTGCCGTACTTGGGCCTTACTTACACGCCATTTATCTTAGGATCGATCAACTTCATGGTAGCCATAGGGCTTTATATCATGCTCAGAGATGCAGTTGATCAAAAAATGAAATCTAAATTGAATATTTCCTCCATAGGTGTATTTCTGCTGTTAGTTATAGGAGTGATAATGGCCAAACCTATTATTTCTTACGGTGAGCAATCCCGGTATAAGGATAGGGTAATTTTTGAAAAGCAAACTAAATATCAAAAAATTACGATAACCAGATCTGAAGATGGCTACTGGTTATTTATTAATGGAAATCAACAATTGAGCTCCATTGATGAAGTGCGGTATCATGAGCCTCTGGTACACCCGGTCATGGGACTCTCTAAAAACCCAACTAACGTCCTTATCATGGGTGGTGGAGATGGTGGAGCTGCCCGGGAAGTACTGAAATATCCATCGGTAAAGAATATTAAATTAGTAGACCTGGATCCTGCTATGACCGAACTAGGTCAGACCTACCCATGGCTGGTCTCAATGAATGAGAATGCATTGAATCATGAACATGTGGAAATAATAAATCAAGATGGATTTACCTACCTTACGGATGATGATGACTTTTATGATGTGATCATTATCGATCTGCCAGATCCGAAAACCATCGAGTTAGGTCGTCTTTACTCATATGAATTCTATAAACTATGTTATAATCGGTTGAGGTCAAATGGTGTGATCATCACTCAGGCGGGTAGTCCTTATTATGCCGCCCAGGCATTTAACTGTATTAAATACACTATGTCGGAAGCGGGTTTCGCCACCGTTCCTCTTCATAATCAAGTGGTAACTCTGGGTGAGTGGGGTTGGGTACTAGGAAGTAAATCCATATCTAAAGAAAAGCTCAAACCAACTTTACAGTCTTTATCTTTTAATGATGTGAATACGGAATGGATCAATAATGAAGCTATGACTTTAATTACTTCCTTTGGTAAAAAGGTATTTCCCGGAGATTCAGCCGAGATAGAAGTGAACAGAGTGCATAATCCGGTACTTTATAAATACTACCTGGATGGGAAGTGGGATCTTTATTGATCGGTTTGTTTCGTACTCAGATCAACAACAGTAAACATAAAAGGCGCTCCATGTCTGAAGCGCCTTTGAAACCCATCAATTAACTAGTAGTCTTCGATTTCGAAGATTAATAAAATAAATGGCCTAATTGACCTCGATCTTCTTATCTACCGCATTACCGTTTTCGTCTACCTTAGTAACGGGTGCTATATTTAACGCTTCCACTCCTGAAAGTTGGGTTTTAGCATCACCTACCACTATATATGACATTTTATCTATTTGAATGTATTTGTCCATAATAGCTTTCATATCCTCAACGGTATAACCTTTTAGCTCTTCCTGATTTTTACGGATATAATCCTTAGGTAAGTTATAAGTAGAGATGTTCTGTAAAATACCTAGTTTTTGCCCCAGTGTCTCGTAATCCCGTGCTTCCTTTCGAATGATAGCCTGTCGTGCTCTTTCTAATTCCGCAGAATCATAATTAGCTTTATAATCTTCCATTACGTCTTTGAAAGCTTGAATAGATTCAGGGGTTACATTGGTTTTTACACTCGATTGAGCTGAAAAAGTACCCATCACACTGCTAGAACCAACACCAGAATAGGCTCCGTAAGTATAGCCTTTTTCTTCACGTAGAACCTGAAAAAGCTTACCGCCTGCTGTACCTCCCAAACCATAATTTGCAATGGTAAGAGGGAAGTAGTCAGGATCATTTCTGGGTACCGCTAATCGCTGAACTCTCAGCACTGATTGCTTCGCGTTATCGAAGTTGGCAAAATAGATATTATCCTCTGCTGAAGCCTCCTTGATTGGATATTCAGGAATCATCACCTCTTTCGCGGCCCATTTTTCAGTGATACCTGTTAAAGCTTCTTTCACCGCTGACTCGCCTACACTTCCCGCAATATGGAAAGTAGCAAGAGTGGGAGAATAATTCTTTTCATAAAAGGCCTTAAGATCATCAATGGTAATTTGTTCTACAGATTCTAACGTACCACTGATCGGCTTAGAAAGAATGTGCTCATCTCCATACATCATTTTACTTGATATTTGAGAGGCTATGATATTAGGATTAGCACTTCTCTGCTTGATGCTATTTAACTGATTCTTTTTGATACGGTCGAATTCGCTTTCATCCCAGCGCGGCTCCAGAAGCATTTCTTCTACTAAAGCTACTGTTTCACCAAAATACCGGGCTAAACAATTTGCCTGGATGGTGATGTGCTCACGCGAGGTGTACATAGAAATATTTGCTCCGATTTGTCCAATAGCGTCTTCCAACTCTTCAGGCGTTTTATTTGCTGTACCTTCCTGCATGATATCAGTCATTAAATTTGCCACACCTGGCTTTTCCGGATTATCCATTAACTGGCCACCTTTGATACGGATGCTGAAGTTCACTAATGGCAACTCACTAGATTGGATACCGTAAACTTTCATATCATTGCCAAGGGTAGCCTCATATATGGTTGGAGGCGTTACCAACGGAGCATCACCTAGCTCGGGTTCTACCGATCTGTCTATCTTACTCGGGGTTTTATCGAAGCTGACCGCTGCATCCGCCACCTCTGTTGCGCCAGAATTTTCTGTAACCTCCTCTATTTTTACAAAAGCCTTTTCAGAGTTTTCTACTGCAAGCGCCAGCTGTTCCTTGGGAACAAAGCTGGTCATAATGAAGGGCTTGTCTTTAATGTACTTATTGTAGACGTTCATCACGTCTTCTTTAGTAACGGCTAATATTTTTTCTATATCGGTAGTGATATAGTCAGGGGACCCTGCATATTCATTGTAGTTACTTAATTGAAACGCTTTACCTAATAAACTTGAAATACCATTGTAAAAGTCGGTTTCCTGGCTTGCTTTTATTCGCTGAAGATCTTTATCATCAAATCCTTCTGTTTCAAATGTGTTGAAAGCAGCCTGAACTGCGGTATAAACAGAGTCAAGATCGATACCGTCTTTTGCACGAATGCCTATGTTAAATTCACCGGCTAACTCGCTGGCACCGTTGTACGAAAATACGTTTTGTGCGTATTCAGTTTCTTCAACAAGCTTTTTGTACAAAACAGCTCTTTTACCCTGAGACATAATTTGTCCTAAAGCACTCAACGCGTAAGCATCAGGATGGTACTGCTCCACTGTAGGCCATACCATTCTTAAGTCAGGTACTTTGGCGTAATCGTCTTCATGATAAAACATTTTAGAGGCCTCCAATGTCACCGGTTTAGGATCCATAGGAGTATCATCACCACGTGAAGGGATTTCCCCGAAATATTTTTCTACCCAATCTTTAATTTGAGTTTTGTCTATATCTCCGGCAATCACCAGCGTAGCGTTATTAGGACCGTACCACTTCTCGTAAAATTCTTTTACGTCATCGATAGTAGCTGCTTGTAAATCCTCTAATTCTCCAATAACAGTCCAGTTATAAGGATGCCCTTCAGGGTATAACGCTTTTTTTATCACGAAATTTCTGTGGCCGTAAGGCACATTATCTACACGTTGCCTTTTTTCATTTTGTACTACAGGCTTTTCTCCTTCAAGATCAGCTTCGGTGATGGCATTGATAAAAAAGCCCATTCGATCTGATTCCATCCACAGGATACGCTCGAGAGCATCTTTGGGCACTACTTCATAGTATACAGTACCATCGGACCAGGTACCTCCATTGAAGGTTCCTCCTAAGTCGCTAATGTTCTTAAAGAAGGCTCCCTCTTCCACATTTTCAGACTTTTGGAAGAGCATATGCTCAAAGAAGTGTGCGAAACCAGTTCTACCTGGCTTTTCCCGATTGGAACCTACGTGCACTTGTATAGCCACCGCCACGATAGGGTCAGACTTATCTTCATGAAGAATGACATCAAGACCGTTGGGCAAGGTGTACTTCTCATAGTCTACAGAAAGCTTAGAAGCATCTGCGCCATTAGTTTCTTCTTCTCCGGTAGGTTGGCAAGCTTGTATTAATACAACTAAGGCCAACACCAGACTTGATAATAGTAATTTTATTTTCATTGGTATAGTTAGTTTATAGTGCGAAGATAAACCTCAACAGGCTAAAAACAGCAGGAATATCCCTTGGAAGGGTATAAATTTGGCTTGATGGTAGAATACGAGTTTGTTTGCGCCTTAATGGCGATCAATGGGAGATAGATAGTCGAGAATAGCAGAATTAACCACCTACTCAGGATAATCAGGATGTTCTTTCACTCGTTTGATCTGCTTTAAATGCCTGAAAGTGTGCGTGAAAATCATTAAAAAGTTCTGATGGATATTGGGTCCAAAATTGATGTAATGTGCTCTCAAGTCACGCGTATCATTTTTTAGGAACTCGATCGATTCCTCACGCATATTCGTGATCCAGTTAAGATTATACTCACCATCATTTTCTCCGGATGGTATAGTATATGAAAAAGGTTTGGTATAGTCCAGGGCATTTTTCGGTTTCAGACTCTCCGGATCTTGATTCAGAAATAAGCTATCTGGCAATTGCTTAGGGAAATTAGGAATAGGGCCTACTCGTAGTGAAACAGAAATTTCATGAACAAATAATAACTCCCAAATAGCTAGATGTTCTACTATTTGGTTTATGCTCCACCGATCGGCATTCGCCTTGAAATTCCACTGTTTGGCGCTTAAATTTTTCGTCTCCTTTTGAAGTTCTTCTATTGAGTTGGTTAAGTTTTGCAAGAGGTAAGTTCTATCTTCCTCACTCCACTTCGGTTTAGTTTTATCTACTTCGGACTGACTTATACCGGGTACAGTACTACTAAAAATCAAAAATAAGATGATGTAAACCGGCTTCATAGTCTTTTTATTTAAGAGCCACTTCTTTATAGATAGTAGGCTGCTACAACAAATGACGATAGAATATAATAAAGTTACGATATAAAAAACTTTTTTATCATTGTGCACCGTAATGTAATTTACCGGACCTGCATGAAAAAGGCTTTATTTTTTATCTCATTACTTCCTTTATCTATTCTTGCTCAAGTCAACGAAAGTGATTCGGTTAAACTAAAGGCTGATCTTTCTTTAACAGGTGTTTTTCAAGGAGGAAATGTACAGACAGTAATTTTTAGGGCAAAATCCGAAGCCAGCTATAGACCCTGGAAAAAGTGGGTTGTAAAAACCATAAACTCATACGTTTATCAGGAGTTTGGTAGGGTAAAGGCCGACGAAGATATATTAAGTCTCAACTTTCTGTACTTTAACCCAGAACGAAAGATATATCCCCTTATATTGGCTTTTATCAGTACCAACTTCAGACGGGAAATAGATTTGCGTTCTCTTTTGGGGGCTGGATTTACCTATCAAATTTTAAGTAAGGGCGACAATTGGCTCAAGGTATCACTATCCAGTGAGTATGAGCAGACTGATTTTAACAGCACGCGCTTTAACCGAGATGAGTTTGATGGTAATACCGAGATCAATACTTTTCGCGGTACGATATGGATAAATGGCAAGTATCATCTGCTAAATAAAAAGCTGATCTTAAGCCACGAAAGTTATTTTCAGCCTTCACTGGAGCAGAGTAATAACTATCGTTGGCAGGCGGATTTAGGACTTGAGTTACCTATTTCTAAACGTCTAAATTTCAAAATCAACTACTTACATACCTTTGAAAGTATTGTAGTAGAAGGCCAGGTAGAGGAGGATAGATTTTTAACCTTTGGTTTTACGCTTAAAAGTTATTGATAAGCTTGCTTGCCAGATATAAGGAGGTTTGATGCATGGGAGTAAAAAGCAAAACTTTAACTCTTCCACTTACTCATCGCACTAAGCCCCGAATCCAACGCCTCAAACAGTAGTGGAAGCCTTCCGTTATCCACGCCTGCATAAATAATATTAGGATTTCCACCAGCTTCGTTTCTATCGTTAAAAAGGTACCCTGGTTTAGGTATCGGCATAGCGTGGCCCATCACTTTCAGATCAACGCGTTTCACTAATGAGATAATATCTTCTTTAAAATAGCTGCTCATGTGCTTTATCGTCATCTCGGCAATGGCTGCTTTATTCTCTTCAGCATTGATCAGATTTTCACGTGAGGACGGTGGTAAGCAATAATAACCGGTGAGCACGCGATACTCGGGATTACCATGCTGAGTATCAGAATCTACAAAGCCTAGGAAAGTAGGGTCATCCGTCAGCATTTCATTTTGCCAAAATCCAAGTTTTGGGAGCTTGTTATCAATCACCACGTTCACTACCATCCACGGAGCGATCTCATTCTCCTTAAACAATTCATAACCTACCGGGTAAATAAATTTTAGTGCATGTTTCTGACCGGCATAGATAATCTTCTTGGCTTTAACCACTTTAATCCGCTGGTTAGCAACGTCAATGATATTCACTTTAAAACCATCAGCCGTTTCTGTTATTTGACTTACTAAGTGTTCGGTGAGAAGCTGATCTGAAGTAAGCCGGTCTGCCATTTTCTGAATGAAATAGTTATTTCCTTCAGGGGGGCTGAACAACTCCACTACTTCATCATAGTACGGTCGGCAAGCGAAATAGTGAATTCCTGCCAGGGCAGATACTGTAGACGCGTTACTACCGTAATCATCCTTCATGTGATAATCCAGGCCTTTGATAAAATCTGGGGTTAATTTGAGTTTAGTACTTAGAAAGTCCGTAAAAGTGATCTTATCCAACGCATGATGCTTTTTATCTATGGTCCTGGAGGGTAGCCGCATATCATTTTTATACGCTCTCATTAGCGTCAAAAAGCTTGCTTTTAAATCAGACTCTGCCAAGACGTCTTTTCTAAACTCACCATGATCATAACACTGATTTTTCCTACGATGCTTGATCAGGTATTGGGTATCTACGAAACTCCAGCGATCATTCCAAGGTTGGTATTTTATGATATTAAGTTCTTCTAAAAACTGTAGAACCTCCGCACCATAATTTGACGGGTAGGAGAGATCATAATGTGCACCTTGAGAAAAAGTCAACTCGTTATTTCTATAGGCGGAAGACGTGCCACCAAGCTCTTTCGAAAGTTCACACAACAGATAATCGGTGCCACGTAGTCGATTTGCCGCGGCCAGCCCAGCAATGCCACCTCCAACGATAAGCGTATCAATCGCATCTAACTTTACTTGAGTAAAAGTATTGCTTTCATATACTAAATGACCTGTTTTAGCATCAGAATGCACACGAATTGGAAACTGATAATTCTCTGCAGACCATTCACAACTTTTCAGCAGGAGCGGTAAGGTTACCAGTGCGGATGACTTTATAAAATCTCTTCTCTTCATAAGTTATCGGTGGAGCGCAAAACTTGACTTCATGTTTTGATCTCAGACGAGATTATCGATTCGATTTTTATATCTACTGATTTCAAGGCAACAACACTTTTTTAACATAAGGATTCTTTTTATTCGCCTTCCAAATAAAACCATCTAAAATGTAATGTGTCACCTGTGGTACGGATAAAGCGGCCAAAGCTAAAGCTGTGGCTACATATGATGTTACCTGCCCAAAAGGATAGTCAAACCAGCCCGCGAATAAGCCTTCATTTTCCCGATACACAAACATGTCCCACAAATATTCTTCGCCAAATGCTAGGAGCAGCACAACAAGTAGCATAAAAATCACATGGGTAGCTATACTACCTAAAGGAATAGCTTTTTTATTTTGCTTTTTGCGTTCTACGTAGAAAAACATCAAAGCCATGTACGGTATACCATGGGCTACCACATTGGTAAGTGAAAATGCAAAGTCTGAATTAAAATATACAATACCTAAAAACCAGTTTAAGGCTGTGGTAACTATCCAAAGCACCTTGCCTATTGGAAAAGTCAGGTTTTGCTTTTTATGAATTATTACTTCTTGAATGAGCCAATAGATAAGCACTAGTAAGTATAATGTTGTACCTACTGCATTGATATACGGAATGAATGGAGTAACAGAACTTGTGAGTTCATTAATATTGAAAAAATCACCTTCTACAAACCAGCTAAATTTGCGTTGGTTATTCAAATGCCAATAAAAAACCGGGTATAGCATACCCATATATATCACTGATTTATCACTGATTCGCTTTTTAACGTCCAGTTTACCGTAGCGCGCTTGATATAGACGCATAAAACCATATTGCTGTTTTATAAAATGGTAAAGCGCCAAGTAAGCTAAAACGGTCCAAAATACATTGATGGAGATTAGAGCGGCTGTAAAGAAAGACGCTACGGCAATAATAGGTGCCACTATGAGCAGTGTTCGATGGCGTTGAAATTCATCTTTATCCAGGTAGGTGCGGAAAATGGTGCTCCATACATGGCTTACATCAATCCCTACGATAATTATCACCCAGAACCACAAGGGTATATCTTGATCATGCCATGATTCAGGTACTAAAAAACAGCTTAGCCAACATAGCCAGACCGGGAGGCCCAGTAACCAAATATCTGTCGATTTATTGAAAAGCCAAATATTATGTTTCACTGTAACTTCCAGGTTCCGGTAGTATAAAATTCGTGTACAATAGGATTCTTCAAACTATTAATTACCGTGTCAACAGTTAGCGTAGACTTTCCAAATGCCATCATCATATTTACAGCCTCTTTATTAAGCCATTTTGTTTCTACCTCATTAAATGGGGTGGAGGCAAGCGCAGAAGTTAAATTAGCTTGACTGGTATTTTTGAAACCGATGATCCAACCCCACTCGCCTAGCGTAAGCACCTGGTTATGGATAGGTAAGGTGATAAAGTTATTAGCTTCTACCGTAGCTTGGATGCAGTTAAAAGCTTTAGTTGAAAAATAAGGGCTAGCCGCCTGCGTTATTAAAATTCCATTGTTAGTTAAGGCCTTGTAACAAAGCGAATACAACTCACTAGTATAGTACTGGTTCAATTCCAGATCAACAGGATCAGGAACATCAATAAATATCATGTCATACTGATCATCGTTTTTGCTCAAATGATCGAAAGTTGTAGATGCCACTTGATGTACTCTGGGGTTAAGTAATGCATTTTTGTTAAGTTGGGTAAAATGATCTACTTGAGCAGCCATCTCAAAAAGTTCAAGGTCTACCGGTACAATATCGATGCTTTCTACATCTTGATACTTTAATAGTTGGTGAACCAGTAAACCATTTTCACCCCCTATCACCAGCATATTTTTTCTCTGATTGGTCAATTGGCAAGCAATGTGTGCCATAGGCTCGAAGTAAAGCCAATGGTCAATGGAGCTGAATTGATTTATATTGTTATAATAGAACCATTCTTGGCCTTTCCAGGAAGTGATATCCACGGTTTGAAATGAGGTTTCTTCAGAAAAAACAAGCGGATCAAAATACTTCTTTTGCCTTTCATATAGAGTAGGTGGACTGCTAAACAAGAAAAAAGCTGTTAGTACGGGTAAGAGTACTAACAAATAGTATGTCATGTATTTACTGCGAAATGATGTCAGCTGAGCTACCAGCAGACCAAAGCATACTACCAGTACGATTAAAGCAGCGCTTAGGTCAGCCAGCATTACGAGTAAAAGTCCGGACACCACGGCTATGGATAGTATTGGACGGTTGTGCTTTTCAACTGCTTTCTGCCATCCTATTAGGAAGGCCAATATGGCTATTAAAGCGTATAAGATAGTACTCGTCCATTCTGTAACCCGTTGCAGTTCATAAGCGTACCTGATACCCACTGTTAGGTGGAGACATAGGATGGTGAATAGCGGTAGAACGCTCTTTAACCTGTTTTTTATAAGAGACCCAAGCCAAAAGCTCACTCCGGCAAGAAGAAGCAAAATAATACTGTCACTGGCATATTTACCAAAAAAGTAATTTATAAAAAGGCCTGTATCCCCTATGATGATCCCTAAAAGCAGTCCAAAAGCTATAGGAAATAAATAAGTGAGGTGTCTACTGGCTATGATCATTTCTGCGAGCCGCTTTTTTGTTCTTTTCTCGTTCCGCAAGTTCCCTTTCGAAGCTAGTAGCAATTATACCTGTAGGCAGCGCGAAAATACCAATGCCTAAAATAGCTATGAATGAACCTAATAACTTACCGAGCCCGGTTACCGGATAAACATCACCATAACCTACCGTGGTAAGTGTAGCAATGGCCCACCACATGGTGGCGGGAATGCTCGTAAATACATCGGGCTGGGCTTCATGTTCTATATAATACATTAAGCTAGCGGCCAAAATAAGCATTACGATCAGTAAAGTAAGTGTAATAAATAATTCTTCTTTACGCTTTTTAAGCACATTAACGATCAATTGAAAGGCTACAGAATAACGCCCTAACTTGAAGACTCTCAGCAACCTGAAAAGTCTTAAAACTCTCAAAAACCTTGCGTCTAGTGCTACTACCAGTGGTAAGTAAAAAGGAAGGATGGCCAGAAGGTCTATGATCGCTTCCATAGACAGAATATACTTAATACGGCCCCAAAACGGATGACTGTATCTTTCCATAAGGGTGCATGCCCAAATACGAACCACATATTCTACGGTAAAAACCACAATAGTAAATAACTCAAAGTAGTAAAAAATAGCCTGGTACTTAGTGTATATGGCATCTACGGTTTCAATGATAACAGCAAAGACGTTCAGCACAATAAGTACCATAATGAATATATCAAAACGTCTACTGACTTTGTCCTGATCTTCAGCTTTATTAATGGTGCTCAGTATTCTACGTTTGGTCTTGAGAGCGAAGGGCTTATTCATTTTGTTTGTATTCTTCTAAGTGGATCAAAAACGTATCGTACATCTCTTCATTACAGCTACTCAATTCAATATAAGTAGTGTTTTCTTCGGGAAATGTGTGAATAGCAAAATGACTTTCTGCCAGCAGCCAAATACAGGTGTAGCCCTGAGGCTCAAAATGATGCTCCATTTGATTCAGCAGTCCGAACCCCGATTTTAGGAGCAATTGCTTAAAATCCTCTTTGAGTGTCTTATGATTAATGTCGGCAATCCATTCTGAGTGGTTGTAAATCCTTGCTTTCACTATTGATTCATCAGTTTAGATGCTATTTAAACGTTAAATTTAATGTAAATTCAATGAATAGGGTAGGAATGATATTGAATGGCTAACTTTTCGATGATAACAAAGCAGTGGCGTACGATAGAATTGGTAAAGATAATCTTATTTGTTACTTGTTTTTCAACCCATACGGTTGCTCAAACTTCTGTAGTGCCTTATGAACCTAAAGAGAATTTTAATTTTGAACTGGATTATACTTTCAAAACACGGGTGCCATCTGAAAGTGAGAAGATATCTTTTGTAGAAAGTAATGCATCGCGAGGCTCACAAATATTACCTTATTTAAAGGTGCTATTTAATTTTAGTGGTTTCGATGATCGATATTACCGCTATAAAGTAAAAAACCTGTCTGGTGCGGTCGTCAAAAATAGAAAGATCAAACTCCCGGAGTCTTTGGTTTTGGACATGGGTTTTTCAGATGATATTAAAGATCGTATAACCTCTCACAAGTACACCATTTTCTTTTACACTAAAGATAAAA